>CAMDRB010000016.1 GCA_945906455.1 Caenispirillum bisanense | reverse complement strand
ACTCGCGGTCACCGTCTTCGACGACTATGACGACATCGTCGAAAAGTCCTGCACCGCCTGGACCTTCTTCGCCAACGACCCAGAGCGCATCAAGTCAATCACAACAAGACAATGGGCAACGGTCAATCCTTGAGGCCGTTGGTATAAGACGGCGGCACGGGGGATATGTTGAAGTTCCGGGCTGAACGCGGCCGCCGACAAGGCGCCGACGCTCTCGTCTGTGGGTATGGGTACGAAACTGGGCAACCTCCTCGCCGAGCTGAAACGACGCCACATCTACCGCGCCGGGGCCGCCTACGCGGTCGCCGCCTTCGCCCTGATCGAGATCGTCAGCAACGTAGCACCGATGTTCGACCTGCCGGCCTGGATCGGCCGCGGCGTAGTTCTGCTGCTCATCCTGGGTTTTCCGGTGACGCTGCTCGTTGTTTGGCTGCGGGAGTTGCCGCCGGCCGATGGCGCGGCCGCGCGGGCAGTCACCGGCAAGTTGGATTTTGTCCTCATTGGCGCGCTGGTCGCCGTCGTCGGGTTCATGGCCTACGACCGATTTGCGCCCGCGCCCGGCGCGACGACGGCGCAAGAGGCCGGCGGGCCCAATACCGGCATGATTTCCATCGCCGTGCTGCCGTTCGTAAACCTGTCCTCCGACAAGGAACAGGAGTATTTCTCCGACGGCATGACCGAGGAGATCACTTCGGCCCTGGCGAAGGTGAAGGACCTCCAGGTAGTCGGCCGCACATCTGCCTTTGAGTTCAAAGGCCAGAACAAGGACCTGCGCGCCATCGGCGCGGCTCTCGGCGCAACCAATATCCTGGAGGGGTCGGTCCGCAAGGAGGGCAACCAGATTCGCGTCACCGCCCAGCTCATCAGGGCCGACACCGGACGGCACATCTGGACGGACAACTACGACCGCGAATTAAAGAGCGTATTCGCCATCCAGGACGAAATCGCCCAAGCCATCGCCGCCGCGCTGCAAGTGCCGCTGGGGCTAAAGCCGGGCGAAACCCTGGTCGCCAGCCGCGCCATCGATCCCGAAAACTATCAGGCCTATCTGCGCGCCAAGGCGCTGTATCGCGCGCGCGGCAATGGCGAAAAGCCGCTGACCGCGGCCATCGCTCTGCTCGAACCGCTTGTCGCGCGCGAACCCGACTATGCGCCGGCCTGGGCGCTGCTGGCCTTGACCTATTCCAACGCGCCTCAAGAGAATCCGACCGGGCTGGAGGGGGAAGAGCGCCGCCGCGTCAATGACAGCTATCTTACAAAGGCCGAAGCCGCGGGCCGGCGCGCGATTGAGTTGGCCCCGAACAGCGCCGATGCCTACGCCGGCGCCGCCAATTCCCGGGTCTTTAACGGGAGAGAGTTGGAAGCGATAGCCCTCTACCGCCAGGCGTTGAAGATCGACCCCTTCAATCCCGACGCGCTGCACGGATTGAGCCAGCAGTTGGTTTGGCTGGGTCCGCTCAACGAAGCCCACGCGATGCGGCTGCAAGTATTCTCGCTCGATCCCTTGGTGCCGCAATTCACTAACGATTACGCGCGCTTACTAGACCTCGAAGGGCAGCCGGAGGCCGCGCTCGCTATTTACAAATCATTACCCTCTACACGTCTGACCCGCGCCGGATACATAGCGCAGGTTTATGCGTCCATGGGCCGCTACGCCGAAGCCGCCGATGCCATTCTGAGCGCGCCGGCGGGGGAATTTTCGCCCGGCGTGGCCGAGGCGGCGGTGCGGCTTCTCCGCCAGGCCCCGGCAACCGTCACTCCGCAAGACTTGCCGGACCTGCCGAATGGCCTGTCATTTGTCTACATCCACGTCGGCGCGACCGATCGCTGGGTCAAAGCGGAGCTTGACGCGCTTCAAAGCTCCATCGACGCCGGTTATAGGTCTGGCGGCAGCACCATCCGTCTGCATATGCCCTGGGCTGCGCCGGCGCGTAAAACCGAGCGCTTCAAGGAACTGATGCGTAGGAGTGGAGCCGTCGACTACTGGCGCGCGAATGGCTGGAGCGGCTCGTGCCGTCCAACCACCGGCGACGATTTCGTGTGCGAGTAGTGCGGATCATCCTCGGGATAGTTGCCAACGCCTAGGGGGCGTGCTTTCAGGCGCGCAAAACGTTTGAAGAAATTCGGCAAAGACAAACTCAGTGACGTGGAAATATATCTTGGCGAGCCCAACGAACAGATCCGCGAAGGCATGCGCAGTACGATGCGCGACTACGGCTTGCGGCGGACGCGCACGTTCGCGCGCATGGGCGATCTGATCAATGCCATCAAGGAGACGCCGCCGGATCTCCTGATCGTCGCCGGCGACATGGACGCGACGCTGTTCGATTCAGTGCGCGACATTCGCCATTTTAAGATTGGACATAACCCTTTCATCATGATCACCCTCATGGTCAAGCCCGAGGGCGACGCGGCGGTTAAGCGTGCGATCCTGGCCGGTGCCGATGATGTGATGATCAAGCCGGTATCGCCGGCCAAGATGCTGGACCGCGTCGCGCATATGACCATGAACCGCCTGCCGTTCATCGTCACCAACGACTATCTCGGCCCCGAGCGCCGGGGCCCGTCCGACCGTCCGTCGAAGATTAGGCAGCTCGATGTGGTCAATACCTTCCGCTCCAAGATCGAAGGCAACCGTATGACCACGGCCGAGCTCGCGCGCGCGGTCAAAGGCTGCATGACCGAAGTGATGGCGGCGCGGTTTGACAGTCACGGCCTCAAACTCGGTTGGGTGTGCGACCTTATCCTCAAAGCCTATGAGGAGAAGCGCATCGACAACGAGCTTGAGGAGCGGCTGCTGATCCTGGTGGGCGTGCTCGAGGACGCCGCACGCACCGCCCAGGGGCTGGGTGAGCGGGAGCTTGTCGCGATCTGCACGCAAATGGCGCGGCAAGTGGAGGAGATGGCCGAGAGGTACGAGAACCCGACCGACGGCCAACGCGCCACCATCCAGAAGCTCACCAAGGCGTTCGAGCTCGCCAAGACCGCGAAGATTCGCCCGCCACCCGCTCCCGCCGGCGGACACCAGGCCGCCACGGCCTAATACATCACGCCATCGCCTGGGTGATGGTCTCTGACCTCGACATCTACCGTTCCGCCACGGCGCCAAGCCGCGCCGGGGTTCGTCAGGACCGGGGTTCGCCAGGACTTGCTTCCCGGAGGCTTTCTGGATATATTACTGGATATATGCGGGAGGTCCGGTATGAGCGAAACATCACAAAAGCGAGCGTTGAAGGCCTACCGCAACCGTCTCGGCCAGCGTGGAATGGCCCGGTTCGAGGTCCTTGGTCTCGACGCTGATCGCGAGCTTATCCGGTCGCTGGCTAAGCGCCTCGCCGAAACGGGTTCGGACGCAACGCGGCTTCGGGCGACCGTGAACCGGAATATCGCCGGCGCGCCGCCGAAGAAGGGCGGCATTCTCGCTGCGCTGCGCCGCTCGCCTCTGGTTGGCGCGGAGTGGGAGGTCACCCGCCCGGTCACGAAGGGCCGCAAGGTTAATCTGTGACCCGCTATCTCCTCGATACCAACATCATCAGCAATGTCACTAAACCTGTGCCATCGCCGGCGCTTGTCGCCTGGATGGCCGAGCAGTCCGACGAGAACCTGTTCATCTCGGCTCTGACCGTCGCCGAAATCCAACGAGGGGTGCTGGAAAAATCGGCTGGAAAGAAGCGCCGCGCGTTGGAAAAGTGGTTCGCCGGCTCCGAAGGGCCGCAAGCGCTGTTTGCCCGCCGCGTACTCCCGTTCGACGAGAAGGCCGGGCTCATCTGGGCGCGGCTGATGGCCGAGGGGACAGCGACGGGCCGACCGCGGAACGCCCTCGACATGATCATCGCCGCAGTGGCCGAAGCGAATGGATGTGTCGTGGTCACTGACAACGAAAAGGACTTCGCCGGATTGAAGATCGTAAATCCACTGCGGACCACGATCTGAATAACGGCATGAAGGGAGAACATTATCGGGCGGGTGATTCAGCCAAAGTCTTCCCGTTCAAGTGTTCCGGAACCGACATTTGAATCCTGCTCTCGGTGTCATCCCCGGGCTTGACCCACGGCTGTCCGGTTTAGAGGCGCGCACCGTGAACCCACACTACCGTCGCCCTGGGATTTATTCCCAGGGCCTAGGGTTGCGAAGCTGGGCTTATGCGGCCAAACCGGGGCTTGCCGCATGGTTTGGCGCGTCAATGCCCTGGGTCCTGGGAATAAATCCCAGGACGACAGCAAAGCAAAACCCGCCATAGCCCGTTCCGTGTCCCAGTCCGTAGGCATGTCTCATAAGACTCCTGCGCTGTCTTATGTAATCGGACATCGTCGCGCGCACTCGTGCCGGCATGTGGCAACGGGACGTGGCATTCATAGCCGTATAATCGCCGCAGTGGCCGAGGTGATTCCGTCCAAAATCTTCCCGTTCTCGATCACGCGAAATTTGGGCGCTCGGGTCGGAATCCGACCTTGTTCGCTTCCTCGAAGTTGCCGATTTGATCGACCAATTCGCGCCGACGGTTCCGCGTCGCTTGCGTCAAGGCAGGCGTGATGTTGGAGGTGCTGAGCGCGTTCTCGGCGATCAGTTCCTGAACCCTGTCAAGAAACGACTTGTGGGTCAGGGCTTCGGCGATATCGGCGCAGTAGCTCAGAAAGTGCGACAAGCGGACGGGTTTCTGCGGCGTCGGGTGCTGGACTGAAACCGAGAACGCGCCGGTCTTGCGGTCACGGCGTTCCAATATGGCCCCCCGGTAGCCGGTTGGGCTGGGCGTGAAGACGATCGCGGTTTGGCTGTCGTGTTCGACCACAAGGTCTTCCAACGCCCCGAGCACGGTCGAGGCGGCTTCGCTGACGATTGCATCGGTGACTTCCTCACCGACCGCCAGGGCTTCGACTTCGGCGATGCCGTCGCGGCCCTCGCCGCCCATGAATACCGTTTCCCCGGCGATGTGCACGGAGACCCAGTTCTGCCGGTTATAGTCGTTTTCGTACTTGGATACCTTGCGCCGCCAAAGACTTTCCCAATCCACGGCGTCGGGTTCCTTAAGCACATTGGCCTCGCGGCGCACCTCGTCGACGACAATCGCGGCCATGCGCATCGTGCCGGGAATATTCTGGCCGCGCACAACGATCATGATCGTGCTTTCGGCGGTTTTGACCGGAATAGTGATGCGGTTCGATCGCATCGTCAGGGCCGGCGGCGCGTTGCCGCCGTCGTCCTCATTCAGCTCCTCGACCTTGTGGACGACGGACTTCTCGCGATAGAGCGTTATCGTACCAATCTCAGCCATGTCTCGTTTCGGGCTCCGCGTTGCTGACTGCGACGGTGTTCGCCCATGGCGCCGCCGGTATCAGGGTGTCTCGCGTTGACAACTATGTTTCACGTGGCCGAAAGCACAAATGGAAACAACCGCTGCGCGTGTTATTATTCCGCGCTCAGACGCTCATATCGCAGCCGATGCTGCTGCAGTGCGGCAGTCGCCGCCACTTGCCGGACCATGGTATTGATGTCGGCCTTGAGGTTGGGGAAGACTTCCCGCCGCCGTAGCGTTACCTCGTCCATATATATGTTGCGGTTGATTTCAATCTGGATGGCGTGGACGCCGTTGCTCGGGTCACCGTAATGCTGCGTCGTGAATCCGCCGGAATACGGATTGTTACGCGTCACCCGGTAGCCGAGGCCGGAAAGCGTCGTCTCGACGCAATCGCTGATGACCGGCGCGCAAGACGTCCCCCCACGGTCGCCCAAGACAATATCGACACGGCGAAGGTCATTGTCGGCATCCACGGGCAACCCGGTCGAGGGCATGGAATGGCAATCGATCAGGATACAGTACCCGAACCGGTTCCAGGTGCGGTTGACGAGCGTGCGCAGCGCTCGGTGATAGGGTTTGTAGACCGTGTCGATACGGTCCTCGGCCTCGGCAAAGGCGAGCTTCGTGCGATAAATCTCGCGGCGGCTCGCGACAATGCGGGCGATCGTCCCGAGACCGGCCGCGACGCGGGCCGAGGTCGTGTTCACGAACGCCGGCAGCGGCTGCTCGAACATCTCCGGGTCAAGCTCGTAGGGCTCGCGGTTGACGTCGAGATAGGCGCGCGGATAGAGCGCGCGCAGCAGCGGGGCGCCGAGGTCAGGCACGTCGGAGAATAACTCATCGACGTAGCAGTCCTCGGATCTGCGCAGGGCGCCGAGCTCTAAGGCCGCGGTCGCGACGAACGCCGGAGGGTAGTGACAACCGGAATGCGGCGAAGCAAACACCAGCGGCAAGGCGAGATCGACCGGCGCCCGGATCTCGATCGGCGAGGCCGGGCTCTCGGGGGTTGTCGGGGCCTGAGTTTCGAAGGTCATGTCGGATAGGATTGTAGGGCAAGGGGCGGCGCCCGCAACCGGACTCACTCGTGTTCCCCCCCGGATAGCCAAAGTCTTGGCGCGGTTGGGATTCTGGAGGACCCTTGCCAAGCGGGAGGCAAGTGGATAAACAACCGTCGTCATCGCCGGCCGGGCCGGATTCGGCCGGTCGCCGGAACGCGCGGGGTTGGGTCAGTTAGTTCAGCGGTAGAATGTCCCCTTGACATGGGGAAGGTCGCAGGTTCGATCCCTGCACTGACCACCACGCTTAGCTTCTGTTAGCGACGCTTAGCTTCTGTTGGCGAGCAGCGCGAGCCTACAGATGCTCGCCCCCGGCGAAGCTGGGGCGAAGCGAACTTACAGAAGCTAGCGCCCCTTCGAGCTTTCGTCGAGCGAAAGCGAGAGGGGCCGGTTCAGCATTGCGCTGATGCGAGCTACCGCGAGCCTACAGAAGCTCGCGCCCGGCACCGCCGGGGCGCAGAATTAATCGTACCAGGTACGATTACCGACTTATTTGACGCGCTGGATCGCTGACCCGAACAGCACTTCGTCGGAAAGCAGTTCTTTGGTTTTCGCGAGCGGTCTCGATATCCAAGTCTCGTTGATCAGGTCGCGCCAATTGATGTTGTTGTTGGTGCTATTACCACCCCAAGAACCGCACCCCAGCGAGAACGACTGACGCATGCCGTTCCACAAATTGCCGCTGTTGGAAAGTGCTTGGGGTTGATTGACCATGACGCGTGAAGTCTTGGTTGCACTGGCCAGCTTCAGGATGTTGGCCTCGCTGTTGGAATAGATACCACATGAGTGCCCCTGGCCCTGGTAGGCCTGAATCTTGTTGGTGAGTTCAATAGCTTCATCGATGTTCTTGGCGCGATACAACGCCATGATCACGGTGAGTTTCTCGCCCGAAAACGGGTACTCCGGGCCCCAGCCGGTTTCCGGGACTATAAAGAAGACTTTACCAGTCGGCAGTTTGATCCCAGCCATGCTGGCGATCTTTTCCGGTGGCTGGGCGACGATCGCCGTATTCAGATGTCCATCTTCCCATAAGGCCGCCTGAAGTTTCTTCTTCTCCTCCGGCGAAACAAGATACCCGCCCTCGGCCTGAAGATTCGCCAGCATCTCGTCATAAATCTTGTCGAGCAGCACGACCGAATTGTCGGCCGAACACGAAGCCGCGAAATCAAAGGTCTTCGAAATGCGAATCTTCTGGGCTGCATCCTTCAGATCGGCCGTATCGTCGACGGTAACGACGGCATTGCCCACACCCACGCCCAGGGCCGGCGTTCCGCTCGAGTAGGCAGCTTTAACCATCGGAGTGCCGCCCGTGGCCAAGACGCGATCGCACTGTTTCATGAGTTCGTTCGTCTTTTCGATCGACGGCGTTTCGATGCCGATGACGAGATCTGCAGGCGCGCCGTATGCTACCAACGCTTCGCGCATATAGTCCGTTATCATCTTGTTGGTAAGCTTGGAACGCGGGTGAGGCGAGAGAATGATCGAATTTCGGCCCTTCACGGCGAAAATCGACTTGATTACGGGCGTGGCTTCCGCACTTGTGGAGGGTACCAGCGCGCCGATAACGCCGACCGGTTTGGCGATCTTGATGATATTCCGCACCTTGTCTTCTTCAAGGATGCCGACCGATTTGTCGTCGATGATGTCCATCAGAACGGCGCGGGGCTTCTTGAAGATTTTCATGTATTTGCCCTCGTAATTTCCAAGCTGGGTCTCTTCGAGGGTAAACTTGGCGATCTTTTCGGCACGGTCCGGGCGCGCCGCCGACCACACCATGGCGCGGATCAGGTCGTTGACCTGTTCCTGCGTGTAATTCTCGATTTGAGCCTGGGCTGCCCGGGAACGTTTGATCAGGGCCTCGACTTCGAGCGCGGCTTCGCTCAGCGCTGGCCGTTCGACGTGGGTATCGGGCATGGGCGTGTCTCCCTGGCTTTAAGTGATGGGTAGGGTGTTGCTTTGCGCCATAAATATGTGATCGCGCCCGCCTAGGCAATAGGCCAAGGAGGGTGGCGTAACGGCAAAAAGGCGGTGCCAGCAATGCATTTTGGCCGGCCCCACCTCGAAAAACGCATCCGACTCAGGGGGCTTAGCCGGCCGGCACGGACGGCCGCGCCGCCGCCTCGCGCCCTTATATATCCTCGCGCCTTACATATTTCGCCGGTACTGGCCGCCGACCTCATAGAGGGCGTTGGAGATCTGACCCAAGGAGCAGCTGCGGACCGCTTCCATGAGAACGGCGAAGATGTTGCCGTTCTGGATGACGGTCTGGCGCAGCTTGGCGAGGACCGGCGGCGCGGCGTCGACATGACACTTATGGAAATCCGCCAGGCGCTTGAGCTGCGACTGCTTCTCGGCGTCGGTCGACCGGGCCAGTTCGGGCGGATGCATCTCCGCCCCTGGCTTGGGATTGATGAAGGCATTGACGCCGATAATCGGATAGGAGCCGTCGTGCTTTTTGCTCTCGTAGTGCAGCGATTCTTCCTGGATGCGGCTGCGCTGGTAACCGGTTTCCATGGCTCCCAGCACACCGCCGCGACGCGAGATGGCGTCGAACTCCTTGAGCACCGCCTCTTCGACCAGATCGGTGAGTTCGTCGATGATGAATGCGCCTTGGTTGGGATTCTCGTTCTTGGCGAGGCCCCATTCGCGGTTGACAATCAATTGGATCGCCATGGCGCGGCGCACGGAATCCTCGGTCGGCGTCGTGATCGCTTCATCGAATGCATTGGTATGAAGCGAATTGCAGTTGTCATAGATGGCGATCAGCGCCTGCAAGGTCGTGCGGATGTCGTTGAACGCCATTTCCTGGGCGTGCAGCGACCGGCCCGAAGTCTGCACATGGTACTTGAGTCTCTGCGAGCGATCGGACCCGCCATATTTGCGTTTCATTGCGACCGCCCAGATTCGGCGCGCAACCCGGCCGATCACCGAATATTCGGGGTCCATACCATTGCTGAAGAAGAACGAGAGATTGGGCGCAAAATCATCGATCTTCATCCCGCGCGCGAGGTAAGTTTCGACGAAGGTAAAACCGTTGGACAGGGTGAATGCCAGTTGCGAGATCGGATTGGCCCCGGCCTCGGCGATATGATAGCCGGATATCGAAACCGAATAGAAATTCCGCACGGCGTTGGTGACAAAATATTCCTGAATATCGCCCATCATCTTGAGCGCGAATTCCGTTGAGAAGATGCAGGTGTTCTGGCCTTGGTCTTCCTTCAGGATGTCGGCCTGCACGGTGCCCCGCACCGAGGAAAGCGCCGCCGCTCGAATCTGCCGGCCTTCGGCTTCATCGGGGGCGCGGCCGTTTTTCGCGGTGAACTGAGCGATCTGCTGATCGATGGCGGTATTGAAAAACATCGCGAGGATGGTTGGAGCCGGGCCGTTGATGGTCATCGAAACGCTGGTCGTGGGCGCGCACAGGTCGAACCCTTCGTAGAGGACGCGCATGTCGTCCAGAGTCGCGATCGAGACGCCGGAATTTCCGACTTTGCCGTAAATGTCCGGGCGCAAATCAGGGTCGCAGCCGTAGAGCGTCACGGAATCGAAGGCCGTGCTCAAGCGGTGGGCCGGCATGTCTTCCGAGACCTTCTTAAAGCGCGCATTGGTCCGATAGGCGTCGCCTTCGCCGGCGAACATGCGTGTCGGATCCTCGCCTTCGCGCTTGAACGGAAATACCCCCGCCGTGAACGGATAGGCTCCCGGCAGATTTTCCTTCATCAGGAATTTCAGGATTTCGCCTTCGTCCTCAAACCGCGGCAGCGCAACCTTGGGAATGCGGGTTCCGCAAAGCGTTGTATGACTGAGTTGGATGCGCGATTCCCGGTCGCGGACCTTGACCACCCGTTCGGTCCCGCTGTACGCGGCAACGGTTTCGGGCCACGCGGCGAGCAGATCGCGCGCGTCACGGTCAAGCCGCTCCTCGGTCACCGCGATCAATCCATCGAACCCTTCGGTCGGTTTGGCGTGGGCTTCGAACACCGACTTCGCCGTCCGCAGCGACTGGCGTTCGCGCGCCAGTTTTACCTGCTTGCCGATGTGCCCGTGATAGTCGCGGACCGCCTCGGAGATCTCGGCGAGATAGCGTGTCTTCTCGGGCGGAACGATGAAGGATTGGTTGGTGGAATGGCGGGTCTTGGCGATGGGCAGGCTGCCGGGCTCCATCGCCAGACCGAGATCCTTCAGCCGTACGGCCATGGCCTGATACAGCGCGGTTACGCCGTCATCGTTGAATCTTGAGGCGATCGTCCCAAAAACCGGCATCTTATCGGGTGCGTAGTCGAAGCGGCCGCGGTTGCGTTGCACTTGCTTGCTGACGTCGCGCAAAGCGTCTTCGCCACCCTTGCGGTCGAACTTGTTGATCGCGACGAAGTCGGCGAAATCCAACATGTCGATCTTCTCAAGCTGACTGGAAGCGCCGAACTCGGGCGTCATCACATAAAGCGAGAGATTGGAGTGTTCGACAATGGCAGTGCTGCCTTGGCCGATACCCGAGGTCTCGACGATGATGAGATCAAATCCGGAAAGGCGGCAAGCGGCGATGATTTCAGGCAAGGCGGCGGAAATCTCGCCCCCCGCCTCGCGCGTCGCCAACGAGCGCATGAAGATCGCGGGATGCTCGATCGCGTTCATGCGGATGCGGTCGCCAAGGAGAGCGCCGCCGGTCCGCTTGCGCGAGGGGTCGACGGAAATAATGGCGATGCGCAGGCGATCCTCTTGATCATAGCGCAGGCGGCGTACCAGTTCGTCGACCAGAGACGATTTTCCCGATCCGCCGGTACCGGTAATTCCCAGGACCGGGGTCGCTGAGGATTTGGCGTCGCTTACTATCAAGCGCCTGACGTCTTCAGCCGCGGTCCCGTTATCGAGGGCGGTGATCGTGCGGGTCAACGCCAACCGATCCCCGGCGCGCAAGTTCGAGACCGTGGCGGCTGCGGATTGGGAGGTCGCCAGCGCGAGGTCGACATCGCAAGCCGAAACCAGCTCATTAATCATGCCTTGCAGGCCGAGGGCCGCGCCTTCTTGCGGGGAATAGATGTGCGTGACGCCGTAGCGGTGTAACTCGGCGATCTCAAGGGGGGTAATGACGCCGCCGCCGCCGCCGAAGATCTTGATATCCGGGCGGCCCCTTTCCTTGAGAAGGTCGACGAGGTATTTGAAGAATTCGACATGTCCGCCTTGGTAGGACGTTATGGCGACGCCCTGCACGTCTTCAGATATCGCCGCGTTGACGATATCGCTGACCGACCGGTTATGGCCGAGATGAATGACTTCGGCGCCGCTCGCTTGCAAAATCCGCCGCATGATGTTGATGGCGGCGTCATGGCCGTCGAAAAGCGCCGTGGCGGTGACGAACCGCACCCGCTGGGCGGGTCGGTAAGGCACGGCTTTCAGGGTTTGCGCCATCTGGTTCATGGAAGGGTCCACGCGTTAGAGTTTGCAAAAGGCGGCATTGTCGGATGGGCAGACCTGCCGGTATCACGCACCTGGATCGCGGAATAAGGCCTATTTTAGGCCCGGGCGACCTTCGGGTCCATTGCCGGGCACGCCGAATATCGTGTAAAATACGCCATTATGGTCAGGCCCTCTCGGAAGCGCTCCCCTGCCAGCCCGCCGCGCAAGCGCCGGGCGACGGTGGCCGTCGGATTTGTGCTCGGCATGCTCTCGGGATTAGAGGCCCTGGGCACCGATCCTGAAGCGGTCATGGTTGCAGCCGGACTTGATCCTGGGCTTTTGGATGACCCTCACGGCCGGGTGCCGTTGACCGACTATGCCGGACTTTATAACCACGTCGTCACGTCGCTGGACGACGAAGGCTTCGGACTGTTTTCGAGCAAGTTAAGGTGCGGCATGTTCGAGTTCCTTTGCCGCAGCATGGTCGGCAGCCGGAACTTGAACGAGGCCCTGGCGCGCGCCGGCGGCTTTTTGCGGCTGGTGCTCCCGGATCTCGCGCTTAGGATTGCCGCCGATGACGCCGGCTGCAAGATCGAAATTGTCGAAACCGCGCCGCTAACGTCCGCGCCGAATGATCGGCGGCGGGTATTTGCCTTCGAATGGCTGCTACGGCTTGTGCATGGATTATCGTGCTGGTTGGTGGGCCGCGGTCTGTCGTTGGACTCGGTCCAGTTTCCCTACCCGCGGCCGCCGCATGCCGACGACTACGCGTTGATTTATACCGAACACGCGCGCTTCGGTGGCTCGTCGCTGGTCGCCCGGATGCAGGCGCACCTACTGACGTTGCCCATTAGCCGCGATCAAAATGCCGTCGCCGGCTTTTTGGAAGGGGCTCCTGGGAAGATCGCCATGCTCTACCGCAGGGATCATGAAATCGTCCGCCAGATTCGCGATATCTTGGCCACCGCTTTGCCCGAGGCCACGGACCTCGCCCTCGTGGCGGAGCGGCTGCATCTATCCTTACGTACCGTACAGCGACGGCTGAAGCGGGAAGGATCGAGTTTTCGCGCGGTCAAGGCGTCGCTGCGCCGGGACCTGGCCCTCTCAAGGCTCGAGAATTCCGTCCGGCCGATTTCGGAAATCGCGCTGGAGCTCGGCTACGCCGAAAATTCCGCCTTCTTTCGCGCCTTCGTCGATTGGACCGGGGAGGCGCCGGCCAGTTATCGCAAAAGGCTGCGGTCATTGACAATCTGAACGCCCTCCGCCAGTGATGGGGCAACCCGATTTACTCCGGTCCGTTGATGTTCCCGCCCGCCAGAATCATCTGCCTTACGGAAGAAACCGTCGAGACGCTCTACCTATTGGGTGAACAGGACCGCATCGTCGGCGTATCCGGCTATGTCGTGCGGCCGCCGGCAGCCCGGCGCGACAAGCCCAGGGTGAGCGCCTTCATTTCGGCGGACGTCGACAAAATTCTCGCGCTCAAACCCGACTTAGTCCTGACGTTCTCCGACCTTCAAGCCGCCATTGTCGCCGATCTGGTGAAAGCCGGGATCGAGGTCCATGCCTTCAATCATCGCAACATCGCGGGAATCCTCGACATGATCCGCCTTCTGGGTGCGATGGTCGGTGCAGGGCAACGAGCCGAGGATTTGGCGCGCACCTTGGATCAGGGACTTGAAGATGCGCGCGCGCAGAGCCGCCTCTTGCCGCGCCACCCGAAAGTCTTTTTTGAGGAATGGGACGATCCGTTGATTTCGGCGATTTCCTGGGTCTCCGAGCTGATCGAGATCGCCGGCGGGGCCGATATTTTCCCTGAACGGGCCGGGGGCAAATCGGCCAAGGAACGTATTGTCACGCCCGAGGAGGTGATCGAACGCCAGCCGGACTTGATCGTCGGCTCCTGGTGCGGCAAGAAATTTCAGCCGGCGAAAGTCAGAGCCCGGGTGGGGTTTGATCGCGTGCCGGCGGTTCAGCTGCAGGGCTTGCACGAAATCAAGTCATCCATAATCCTGCAGCCGGGCCCGGCGGCATTGACGGATGGGCTCAAGGCGTTGCAACGGATTATCGGCGAGTGGGCGCGGGCATGAGTCAGAGTCTCGATCGGTTGCACCATACGGGTAGAGGATCACCGAAATTATGAACGACGCTGAGCCAGGCGAGATCCTGTTTACGCGCCAAGGCGGCATTGGACGCATACTGCTGAACCGTCCGAAGGCCCTGAATTCCCTGACCATGGGGATGTGCGAGGCCTTGGGGCCGCAGTTGCACGCCTGGAAGAACGATCCGACCGTGAAAGTGGTGGTCATCGCTGGCGCAGGCGAGAAGGCGTTTTGCGCCGGGGGTGATGTCGTCAGGCTCTATGAAGACCACAAGGCCGGGGGCTCGCTTGCGTGCGCCTTCTGGCGCGTAGAGTATCGGTGCAACGCCGCCATCAAGCATTTTGGCAAGCCCTACGTGGCCTTGCTCGATGGGTTTGTCATGGGGGGCGGCGTTGGCGTAGCGATTCACGGTTCGCACCGCATCGCTACCGAGCGAACGACATTCGCGATGCCGGAAACCTTCATCGGGCTGTTTCCGGACGTCGGCGGAACTTATTTTTTGCCGCGACTGCCGGGCGCCACGGGTATGTACCTCGGCCTGACCGGACGGCGCATGAAGGGCGCGGATTGCGTCATGCTCGGGATCGCCCAGGCCCTTGTGCCGCACGACCGTTTACCAGCACTTGAATCGGCCCTGGTCCCTTCCGATGGCTCCACTGAGGATGTGACGCGTATTGTCAATTCGTTTGCCGAGCCCGTAAAAGATGCGCCTATTGTGGCGCAACGCGCCGCGATCGACCGCCATTTCAGCCACGCCTCCATCGAAGGCATCTTCGAGTCCCTCGAATCCGATGCCGGCGAATGGGCGGTGACACAATTGGCAGCTCTCAAGAAGTATTCGCCGCTCGCCTTGAAGATCACGTTTCGACAAATTCACGGTGGCGCCAAGTTGTCCTTCGATGCGTGCATGCGCCAGGAGTGGCGCTTGGCCAGCCGCATCGCCGATGGGCACGATTTCTATGAAGGCGTGCGCGCGCTTCTAGTCGACAAAGACAACGCGCCGCAGTGGCAGCCCGCCTGCCTGGCCGAGATTTCCGAATCTGCCGTGGACGCCTATTTCGCGCCGCTGCCGGGCGACGAATTGGACCTTTCGGATATCACCGATAAAGTATAAGCCGGGCAAAGCGTAAGGAGCGCGTATTCCAGTGGCCAAGAGCAAACCCTTATACCGGCGCCTGATCGACAAGTTCATGGGGCGCCTGGAGAAGAAATCGCCCGAAGTACAGCTGGCGGCACACCTCGCGGCGGTGCGCGGCGCTCCCGGCGCCGAACGCGCGGGCCATCTGGCAGCCGCGCTGTTTGCCAAGAAGACCCTCGACACCACCCGCCAGGTCGAAATACCTTTTCCCGAGGACCATTTCTCCGGTCAATCGCCGGTCGATGACGCCGCGCGCGCCGCGCTCGCGGCCTATGCGGCGGCGCTGGAACAGTTCCAAGTCGCACTGGTGGAGCGTGACACGACCCCGAGCCTCGCGGTTGCTAAGGGTCTTACCACCTGGATTGTATCGCTCCACGCGATCTCGATTCCCGGACTCTTGCCCCAAGGCCGTGAATTGTGGGCGCGCTTGGCCGAGGCCGGCGAGGGCGTCGAAGCGAGCCATAAGTTCCTGCTTCGCCGGGAACCCAGCGACGTCGAGCGGACGTACTTCGCTTATCGCCCGGGCGTCCTCGTAGATTAATTCGTACCTGGTACGAACTATTTAGATATCGAGGGCGGCGGCGAACTTGGCGTTCTCCTGGATGAACTTGAAGCGCTCTTCGGGATTGCGCCCCATCAGCTGTTCGACCAGCTTGGCCGTGGCGCGCTGGGCGCTTTTCTCCTCGGGCCCGGCCAGCATCACCTTGAGCAGCGTTCGCCGCCCGGGATCCATGGTGGTTTCCTTGAGCTGGCCCGGAGGCATTTCGCCGAGGCCTTTGAAACGGCTGACTTCGACCTTGCCGCGGGCATCGAATGCCGTGGCCATGAGCCTCGCCTTATCGGCGTCGTCCATGGCGTAGATCGTCGTGCCGCGCTGGCTGAGGCGATAGAGCGGCGGCAGCGCGAGATAGAGGTGCCCGTTGTCGATCAGCGCTCGCATCTCCTGGTAAAAAAACGTCATCAATAGGCTGGCGATGTGGGCGCCGTCGACGTCGGCGTCGGTCATGATGATGATCTTCTCGTAGCGCAGTTTGCTTTCGTCGTAGCGGTCACGAATGCCGCAGCCGAGCGCCTCGATCAGATCTTGAATTTCCTGATTTGCGCGCATTTTGTCGTCGCTCGCGGAAGCGACGTTCAGTATTTTCCCGCGCAAGGGCAGCACGGCTTGGGTTTCGCGACTGCGCGCCTGCTTGGCGGAGCCGCCGGCGGAATCGCCCTCGACAATGAACAGCTCGGTGCCCCGTGGCGAGGAGCGCGTGCAGTCGGTGAGTTTGCCGGGCAGGCGCAGCTTCTTGGTGGCCGACTTGCGGCTGAAGTCCTGGTCCTGCTTCTTTTTGACGCGCTCGCTGGCGCGCGCGATTACTGTTTCCAGAAGCGTGTTGGCGCTGGCCATGTCGCCCGATAGCCAGTGATCGAAGTGGTCCTTGATCACGGTTTCGACCAAGCGCGTGGCGGCTACCGACACCAGTTTCTCTTTGGTCTGACCTTGAAATTGCGGGTCGCGGATGAACAGCGACAGCATGATGCAGGCGCCGCCCCAGACGTCTTCGCCGGTCACGTTGCCAACGCCTTTGCTTCCCGACATATCGGCGTAGCTTTTGAGGCCGCGCAACATCGCGGTTTTCATGCCCTGCTCGTGAGTGCCACCCTCGGCCGTCGGAATCGTATTGCAGTAGCTGTTGAGGAAACCCTGTTCGTCATCGGGCCAGCACACGGCCCACTCCACCCGCCCGCCGATGTCATTGCCGTTCCCCGTCATCTCGGCCTTGCCGGCGAAGAACGAGTCCATGAGTCGCTTGCGGCCGTTCAAGACATGGGTGAGGTAATCGGTCAGGCCGTTCGCGAAATGCAGCTCGTCTTCGGCAGGCGTCTGGTCGTCGCCCTTAAGCAGGCTCTTGTCGCAGGACCAGCGGACTTTCACGCCCTCGAACAGATAAGCCTTGGAGCGCACCATGCGGTAGACGAGCGCCGGGCGGAAACGGGCTTTGTCGCCGAAAATCTGCGTGTCGGGCGTGAAGATCACCGAGGTTCCGCGGCGGTTGACGGCGCCGCCTTTGGCGAGTTTGGTTTTGGCGACCCCGCGGCTGAAGGTCTGCGTCCAAAGTGTCTTGTCGCGCGCGACCTCGACCGCGAGCTTGCTCGACAGCGCGTTGACGACGCTGATGCCGACGCCGTGCAGGCCGCCCGAGGTTTCATAGACCTTGCCGGAGAATTTTCCTCCGGAATGCAACGTGGTCATGATGACTTCCAGCGCCGATTTTTTTGGGAACTTGGGATGGGGATCGATCGGGATGCCGCGGCCGTTATCGCGCACGGTGACCTCGTTGTCGGCGCCGAGCTCAACCTCGATGGTGGTCGCGTGTCCGGCCACGGCTTCGTCCATGGCGTTGTCGAGGGTCTCGGCAATCAGATGGTGCATGGCGGATTCGTCGCTGCCGCCGATATACATGCCCGGGCGGCGGCGGACGGGCTCCAGGCCCTCGAGGACCTCGATATCCTTGGCGGTGTAGTCGCCGCGCTTGCCCTTGGCCGGTTTTGGGGAGTTCTGGTGGAATAGATCGGCCATGTGCGCCATGATGGAGGGCAGGGGCGGTGCCGCCTGGGGAAGGAAACCCAGCGCAAAGTAGGTGGGATCAAGGGTTCATACAATATCTAGTGTAATTTCGAGGTCGTGTGGTTTTGCGAGACGGGTACGGAAATGAATGATGTGACGCGGGCGGCGCCTCAAGGCGAGCTCTCGCTAAGGGTGCTCGCCATGCCGGCCGACACCAATCCTTCGGGCCATATCTTTGGCGGCTGGGTGCTAGGCCAGATGGATATCGCCGGTGGCATCCATGCCGCCGGGCATGTCGCCGGACGCACCGTTACCGTCGCGGTGGACGCCATGGTCTTCCACAAGCCGGTCCACGTCGGCGATGAAGTCACGTGTTATAGCCGGATTGTGAAGATCGGGCGGACCTCGATCTCGATTATCGTCGAGACCTGGGTTCGTCGCAGCCGGATCGGCGAGCCGATCCATGTCACCGAGGGCCGGTTTACTTATGTCGCGCTGGGCAAGGACGGCCAGCCCACCGAAATCCGCAACAAACAATTTTAATCGTACCAGGTACAATTAAGCGCAGCGCAATAACCGTACCAGGTACGATTATTTTCGGGGCCGGCCGCGATGGCGTTGGGTTATGGGCTGCCCGGCATGGCGATTAACCAGCGCCGAAAAGCTGGCTCGGCCCAAGGGCCAGCCGCCGTGGATGGCGTCACGGATGGCGCCCAAGGCGCTCTCCGGAAAACTCACTTCGAATAACCCGCGATAAGCCGCCGCGCGTTGGTCGGTACTGGCAGCGAGATCAGTATAGAGTTGGTGGGGGACCACGACGGGATCGGGCTTGCCTTCGGCATTGGCTTTGTAGCTCGACCAGCGGTAGGCGCCGGGCGTTGAAGCCAGGCCGGCGCGCACGGGGTTCAGCTCGATATAGCGGCTGCAGGCGAAGAAGTAGTTATCGGCCTCGATCACGCTCGCACGGTAACGACCTTCCCAAAGGCTGCCGGTCCGGTTCTGGCTATCATTGACATAGCGGCTATAGCGCCAATTCACATGGCGCATGGCTCGGGGCAATGCGTGCGCCGTCTCGGGCGATACCAGCAAGTGAATGTGGTTGGTCATGAGGACATAGGCATGGACGGCCACGCCGTGCTCGGTTGCGGCCTCCCGCAGCCAGCCGAGGTAGGTCTCGGCGTCCTTGGAGCCAAAAAAGATCTTCCCGCGGTTGTTGCCCCGCTGGACGACATGGACCGGATGACCCGGTAAGAACACTCTTGGGCGACGCGGCATTTAATCCGTACCTGGTACCAATCGATGATTGTACCAGGTACAGATTATTTGTCTAGGGTCCGGAAGGGCCCGAGGCGGGTCAAGTCTTTGAAATCCTGGGTTACGGCGCCCCGTTCCTGCTCCAGGAACCGCGCGACGGCGGCCTCGAAACCGCGATCTGCGATCCAATGGGCGGAATAGGTTAGCTGCGGCAGGTACCCGCGCTGAAGCTTGTGCTGGCCCTGGGCCCCGGCCTCGACCCAGGCCAGTTTATGGGCAATCGCAAAGTCGATGGCGCGGTAATAACACACCTCGAAATGCAGCATCGGATAGTCGACCACTGTGCCCCAGTTGCGCCCGTAAAGCGTATTGCCGCCCAACAAGTTCAGGGCCCCGCAGACCGGCTGCCCGCTTTCCTCGCCGATGACCAGCACGACAGCCCCGCCCAGCCGCTCGCCGAGCAACTCGAAAAAGGCCCGGGACAAATACGCCTGCCCCCACTTGCGGTCGGAGGTGTTGAGATAGAAGCGGTAAAAAGCATCCCAATGCGCCGCCTTGATGTCGGCACCGACCAGGGTTGTGATCGCGACGCCGGCGCCGTTGGCCTTCTCGCGCTCCTTGCGGATGGCCTTGCGCTTGCGCGACGACAACGCCCCTAAAAAATCCTCGAAGCTCGCGTAGTTTTCATTCTTCCAGTGATATTGCTCGCCGATGCGCGCGAGCAGGCCGGCTTTGGTCATCAGGTCGCATTCCGGTTCCGTCGGGAACGTCACATGCAGCGACGAGACCTTGAGCCGTCGCGCGAGGGCGATCATGCCGGCCAAAAGCGTGGCTTGCGCCTCGCGCTGCTCGGTTTCGCCCAAGTCGGGTCTGACCATCAGCCGCCGTCCGGTGACCGGCGTGAACGGAACGGCGCACTGCAGCTTCGGATAGTAGCGTCCGCCGGCGCGCTGATAGGCCTCGGCCCATCCCCAATCGAAGACATATTCGCCGTAAGAATGGCTCTTGAGATAGAGCGGCGCGCACGCGAGCACGCAGCCGTCGCGGTCCTCGAGAACTATATGCTGGGGTTGCCATCCGGCGGCGGCATCCACCGAGCCCGAGTCCTCAAGCGCGCTAAAAAACGCATGCCGCACGAACGGATTGTTATCGGCGAGCCCGGCGCCGGCGCAGGCATCCCAGGCCGCGGCCGGAATTCGGTGGATGCTGGAGAAAACCTTCAGCGCCCAGTCCTGGCTCACGGCTTTGCGCTCGTCATCCATCACTCATCATCCATGACTCACGCCACTTCGAACACGGCCTCGACCTCCACGGCGGCTCCGCGCGGCAGGGATGATGCGCCGACGGCCGCCCGGCAATGCCTTCCGGCCTCGCCAAATACCTGCACCATGAGATCCGAGGCGCCGTTGGCGACCGTTGGGTGATCGGCGAACTCAGGGCCGGCGGCGACAAAGGCCGTAAGTTTGACCACACGCGTCACACGATCGAGATCGCCGCCGCAAGCGGCCTTGGCTTGGGCGATGAGGTTGAGGGCACACAATTTGGCGGCCTCGTAGGCATGCTCGGGCGTGACTTCGCTGCCAACGCGCCCGACATATTTTATCGCGCCGTTCTCAAGCGGAATTTGGCCCGAAACAAACACCAGGTTGCCGGTCCGCACATACGGCACATAGTTGGCCACCGGCGCGGGGGCTGCCGGCAGCGCGAGTCCCAGGGATTTGAGGCGAGCGTCAATTTTGCCGGTCATGGCGGGCTCCTGGATTAGCTTTATCGGGCGAAGTCAAATATGCTGCGTGCACCGGCCAATCCGAGGTTGGCGCGCAGCTAGGGGCGTCACCATACGACGCCTGGCACCTCCGCCAAATAGATTTGAAGGCACGACGTTGGAAAAGCTTTCCCTTCCCAAGAACAAGATCAAGGTCTTGTTGCTGGAGAACATCCACAAGAACGCCGTGGAGCTGTTCAAGCGCCAGGGATACGCCAACGTCGAAAGCTTGCGTGATGCGCCCGATGCCGACGAACTCAAGCAGCGCTTGCCCGACGTCCATATCCTGGGCATCCGCTCGCGCACCAAACTCACGCGGGAGGTCCTGGCGGCCGGCGAAAAACTGCTGACCGTCGGGTGCTTCTGCATCGGTACGAATCAAGTAGACCTTGGCGCCGCGAAGCGCTTGGGCGTCCCGGTGTTCAACGCACCCTATTCCAATACGCGCTCGGTCGCCGAATTGGTGCTCGCCGAAATCATCATGCTGTTTCGCGGCATTCCGCAACGATCCTGGGGGGCGCACGAAGGCGCTTGGGACAAGACCGTCAAGGGCGCCCGTGAAATACGCGGTAAGATTATCGGCATTGTCGGTTACGGCCATATCGGCTCGCAGCTGTCGGTGATCGCCGAGGCCATGGGCATGCGAGTGCGCTTTCTTGACGTCGTGGAAAAACTGGCCATCGGCAACGCCGCCCCCTGCCGATCGCTCGATGAGTTGCTGGCGATGGCGGACGTGGTCACGCTCCACGTCCCCGAGCTGCCCGCGACCAAGAACATGATCGACGCCGCCAAGCTCAAAAAAATGAAGAAAGGCGCCTTCTTCATCAACGCCTCGCGCGGAACGGTCGTGGATATCCCGGCGCTCGCCGAAGCCGTGAAAAGCGGGCATATCGCCGGAGCGGCCGTGGACGTGTTTCCGAAGGAGCCGGCCGGTCCTAAGGAAAAATTCAAAAGTCCGCTGCAGGGTCTGCGCAATGTAATTCTTACGCCGCATATCGGCGGTTCGACCGAAGAGGCTCAGGCCAATATCGGTGGTGAGGTCGCCGAGAAGCTGGTGAAGTACTCCGACAACGGCTCGACGCTCGGTGCGGTCAACTTTGTCGAGGTGGCCTTGCCGCCGCAGTCCGGGGCCACGCGCTTTATGCACATCCACCGCGACGAACCCGGCGTCATGGCGCGGATTTCCGAACTTTTCTCGCGCCGCGGCATCAATATCGCCGGACAATACCTACGGACGGATGGCGAGATCGGCTACGTCGTCACCGATGTCATTGGCCGCATTCAAGTGGGCATGGGCATTCGCAAGGAGTTGGCGGCGATTCCCGCTACCGTACGCACGCGTTTCCTCTACGAAAACTAATCCGTACCAGGTACGGATTAATTCACGGATTAATTCAATTTCACGGCAGCGGGAACTTGTCGCCCAGAACCTGGCGCCATTCGGCGGCGGCGTCGCTGACTTTGCCCGCTTTCAGGTGATGATCGGCAAGGGTCGCGCGCCAGTAGGCGGCTTTGGCCTTGCCGTGCCATGCCGGACCGATATCGATTGCGGTCTGGCCTCCCGGCGGCTTGAGAGCGCAAGGCGTGCGGATGCGCGCCCAAGCCCAGAAGTCGACTAGCGCCCGTTCCAATTCGTAAGGCCGCGGCGAGCCGGAATAGAATTCCTGGGCGAGCAGCTCTAGGGCGAACGAGGCCACCGGAACCTCGGCATGCGCGCGCCAGGCTTTGAGGGCGGTCATCAGCAGCCGCGGCCGCCCGCCGTAGAGACTGTCGGAGAGCCGCAAGGTCGCGGCCTCGGCCACCGGATTGGTGATGCTCCAATCGGTTGCGCGGGTGAGCGCGGGTTTTCCCGGGATCAGATAAGCCCCATTGTATTCGCGGCACGGCAGGACTTTGACCCACAGGGCGCCGCGTGGGACCAAGACGCCAGTCTCGGCGATCGTCACGCCGTCGAAACGATTTTTGAGAACCGCCCAAACGATTTTCAGAGCGTCGCCGGCCTTTTGTGCGGTGAGCTTCGGAGGCAGCAGATAGAGCACGTCGACTTCGGTGATCGGCGCCACCGAAGTCCGCTTACCCACGGCGCCGGCGATCAGATGATCGCTACCCGCGTTGGGGCCGAGGCCCTCCGGATAGAGCTCCGCGCGCAAGGCCACGGCGATATCGTCGCAAATTCCTCGGGCCATGGCATAGGCGGTATGGCTCGGTACCACGCGGCGCAGGAACGCACCGAAACATGCGCCGAGGGCCGGCGTGGTCGCGACCAGCGGAAATCCGGAGATACG
This sequence comes from Caenispirillum bisanense, assembly GCA_945906455.1. Lineage (GTDB taxonomy): Bacteria > Pseudomonadota > Alphaproteobacteria > Rhodospirillales > Rhodospirillaceae > SHVO01. Next base: position 4,611 of record CAMDRB010000016.1, on the reverse strand, counting down.
CACCGGATCCGCGGGCGGACGCTTAGCCAGAGCGGGCGGGAGGGGCATTTATTCCTACGAGCATCCGCTGGTCGAGCCGCAGGTGTCGCATTTCAGGCAGGTGCCGTTGCGCAGAAGCGTGAAGTTGCCGCATTCGCCACAGGCGTCGCCGCCGTAGCCCTTCATGCGCGCGACGTGGTGGGTATTGTGTAAGGCGCTCCGTCGGGATTCCGTGACCTCGGTCACGCGCGTGACCTTCACTTCCTCGGCCGCGAAGGCGCTGCGGGCGAGGCCAGCCTGAACCATGCCAGCCTGATCCATCGCCAGCGCAGTCCCGGAGGCGTTCGCCGACATCGCAACGGTGCCGCCGGGCGAAGCGCCGGTGATCGACGTGGCGCTCTGAGCGCCGCCGGCGTCGGGCGCACCGCCTGCTTCTGCCCTGTTCCGGCCGTGGTTCTTGAGGAAATAGAGGTTAGACGAGCGGATGAAGCCCTGGGATACGGTCTTGCCCGCGATTTGCAGAAGCGTCTCCGCCGGCTCGCCGCTGCCCATGGCATCGGGCAGGATATCGTGGGCCTCGGCGTGGGCAAGGTCGTGGCGCGCGAGATAACTCACCGCCAGTTCGCGGAAAATGTAATCGAGGATCGAGGTCGCCATCTTGATCGACGAGTTGCCCTCGACCGGGCCGGCCGGATCGAAGCGGGTGAAGGTGAAGGCATCGACGTATTCTTCGAGCGGCACGCCGTATTGCAAGCCGATGGATATGGCGATGGCGAAATTGTTCATCAGGCTGCGGAAGGCCGCGCCTTCCTTATGCATGTCGACAAAGATCTCGCCCAGCCGGCCGTCTTCGTATTCGCCGGTCCGCAGATACACTTTATGACCGCCAACCAGGGCTTTTTGCGTATAACCCTTTCTGCGATCCGGCAAGCGCTGGCGCTCGCGCTCGACCACGCGCTCGATGATGCGTTCGGCGACAATCTCGGCCCGCGATGCTGGTGGCGCCTGGACGATCTTCTCAACGATATCCTCGTCGTCATCCTCATCGTCGATCAAGCTGGCCGCCAACGGCTGTGAAAGTTTAGACCCGTCGCGGTAAAGCGCGTTGGCTTTCAGGCCCAGCTTCCACGACTTCATGTAGGCTTCGGAGCACTCGGCAATGGTCGCGGAATTGGGCAGGTTAATGGTCTTCGAGATGGCCCCCGAAATGAACGGCTGCGCCGCCGCCATCATGCCGATGTGACTGTCGACGCTGAGAAAACGCGTGCCGGCGCGCCCGCACGGACTCGCGCAGTCGAATACCGAAAGATGTTCGGCCTTTAAGTGCGGAGCGCCTTCGAGCGTCATGGCGCCGCAGACATGAGCATTCGCCGCCTCGATATTCGCTTTGGAATACCCGAGGGCGTCGAGCATGTTGAAGCCGACGTCGTCAAGTTGTTCGGTATCAAAGCCCAGCTTGTTGATGCAGAAAGCGTCGCCGAGCGTATAACGGTTGAACACGAACTTGATATCGAAGGCGTCGCCAAGCGCATTCTCGATGGCGTCGAGCGCGGCTTTATCAAACCCGCGGTCGCCCAGCGATGCGGCATTGATCGCCGGCGCGCCTTGTAGTGTGCCGCGGCCAAGGGCGTATTGATTGATCTCCGCGATTTCGCTCGGACTGTAGCCGAGCGTCTTCAGGGCCAAGGGCACGACCCGGTTAATGATCTTGAAGTAGCCGCCGCCCGCGAGCTTCTTGAATTTCACCAACGCGAAATCCGGCTCGATACCGGCGGTGTCGCAATCCATCACCAGGCCGATCGTCCCGGTCGGTGCGACGACCGTGACCTGCGCATTCCGAAACCCGTGGGCGGTGCCAAGCTCATGCGCCCGGTCCCAGGCCTGCTTCGCTGCGGTCACCAGGGTAGGATCGGGGCAGTCGGCGCCGTTCAAGGCAACCGGCGCCGTCGGTAAGCCCTCATAGCCGTCGCGGTGGCCATAGGCCGCGCGGCGATGGTTGCGGATCACGCGCAGCATGTCGGCGCGGTTGGCAAGAAAGCCCGGGAAGGCACCGTGCTCCTCGGCCATTTCGGCCGACGTTGCGTAGGCGGTTCCGGTCATCAGCGCGCTAATCGCACCGCCCAGGGCGCGGCCTTCGTCGCTGTCGTAACCCAAGCCCTTAGCCATCAGCAGGCCGCCGAGGTTGGCGAAGCCTAGCCCGAGGGTACGGTAGCGATGTGAAAGCGCGGCGATCTCCTTGGACGGGAACTGCGCCATGAGCACGGAAATTTCCAAGGCGATCGTCCACAGTCGCGTTGCATGAGAAAAACCAGCGACGTCGAAGCTGCCGTCGTTCTTGCGGAAGGCCAGGAGATTGAGCGAGGCGAGGTTGCAGGCGGTATTGTCGAGAAACATGTATTCCGAGCACGGGTTCGACGCGTTGATGCGTCCCGACTGCGGGCAGGTGTGCCAAGCGTTGATCGTGCTGTCGAACTGAACCCCCGGGTCGGCGCATTGCCAAGCCGCCGCGCCGATGCGCTCCCACAACGCCCGGGCTTTCAGGGTTTTCACGACCTTGCCGCCGACGCGGCTGGTCAAGTCCCAGTCGCCGTCCTTGGCCACGGCCTCGAGGAATGCGTCGGTCACGCGCACGCTGTTATTCGAGTTCTGGCCGGCGACCGTCGCGTAAGCTTCCGCATCCCAATCGGTATCGAACTCCGGAAAGTCGACCGAGGTATGGCCCTGGCGCGCAAGCTGCAACGACCGCTGAATGATGTTGTCCGGGATCATGGCGGCGCGCGCGGCCTTGATCTCTTTCCGCAGCAGTTTGTTGACTTTGGGATCGAGCCGGCCGCCACTTTCGGTAGGGGTATCGGCTCCGTCCCAACTCCGCACCGCGCGCATGATGGCCTTGAGGTGCTTGCGGGTGAGGCGTGAGCCCGTGACCATGGCCGCGACCTTCTGCTCTTCGCGCACTTTCCAGTCGATGAAGCTCTCGATGTCGGGATGATCGACGTTCAAGATGACCATCTTGGCGGCACGCCGCGTGGTTCCGCCGGATTTAACCGCGCCCGCGGCGCGGTCGCCGATTTTCAGCCAACTCATGAGGCCCGAGGACCGTCCGCCGCCCGCGAGACTTTCTCCTTCGCCGCGTAAGCTTGAGAAATTTGTGCCGGTTCCCGAGCCGTACTTGAACAGCCGCGCCTCGCGCACCCAAAGGTCCATGATGCCGCCGTCGTTCACCAGATCATCGGCGATGGCTTGGATAAAACAGGCGTGCGGTTGCGGACGCTGATAGGCGCTTGCGGACGCGGTCAGCTCACCGGTCGTGTAATCCACGTAGAAATGCCCTTGCGCGGGGCCGTCGATGCCATAGGCCCAGTAGAGGCCGGTGTTGAACCACTGCGGCGAATTGGGCGCGCAGATCTGCGCCGCCAGCATGAAACGCATGTCGTCGAAATAGGCGCGGGCGTCGGTGTCGCTGTCGAAGAAGCCGGCTTTCCACCCCCAGTAGGTCCAGGCGCCGGCCATGCGGTCGAAAACCTCACGCGCATCGGTCTCGCCGCCTTCGCGCGCGCTCTCGGGAAGCTCGCTCAATTCGGCGGTGGCGGCAATCTTGCGCCAGAGAAAGTCCGGGACGTCGTTCTCGGCCACGGGCACGAGCTTCGCCGGCACGCCGGCGCGGCGGAAATATTTCTGCGCCAAAATGTCCGAAGCGACCTGCGACCAGGCCTCGGGCACGGTCACCGCCTCTTGGCGAAAGACCACCGTGCCGTCGGGATTGCGGATCTCACTAACACGTGAGTGGAAGGCGATGCCGTCAAAGGCCGACTTGCCTTCGGTCGTAAAATGTCGCGTAACGCGCATGCGCCGGAACCCCGTCCCAAACGTGATCGACAGCCCAAATCGATGCGCCGACGGACGGCAGCTCCCGAAAACGCCAGCCGCTTCGGCCCGCGGTCCAGCGGTTCCCGGGTAACGGCTTGGTTTTCCAAGAGTTTTCCCCTCGGCCCGCGCTCCATGCCAGACCCTCTCGGGCTCGGGATCATGGAGACGCTAGATTAGGGAAGGGGGGCGCCGGGAGCAATATATATTGTGCTGCCTGGACCAAGAGCTACCGGATGTGGTGGATTGCCGTAGGCCCTCCCTCCCGGGTCAAGGCGGCGTCTCTTCGCCCTTCGGCCTTACTTGGCCGACATCGGCGCTGGACCTTCGGCCGGCGGTTAGCCAAGGGTCTTTGCCACGCGATAAGCGCCCGCGCCGGTGGCCTAACGGCATCCGCCACGACATGAAAACGCTCCCGTAGGTTCCGCACCATCGTCATGCTCAACGCGTGCCTACCGTTCAACACAGAGCTGATCCCGGTTGTTTGGCCAGATTCGCAGCCTTCACGCTCAATTTCAGGGAGTTTCATTCGCGAGCAGGAGGAAAAAGCGTTGGCCGCCTATAGGCGCGCTTGCTACAGCTGATTAAAGGGCGGGCCATGGTCCTGGCGTCTATGATTTGCCCCCTTCAGAGTGGTCCATCGACTATTTTAGTGTGGACCCTGAAGGAGAAGAGAAATGGGCAAGAAGCATGGGCCTGAGGAGATTATCGGCAAGCTGCGTGAGGCAGAGATCGTGCTGGCGCAGGGCGGGACGACGGGGGATGCGT
>CAMDRB010000015.1 GCA_945906455.1 Caenispirillum bisanense | reverse complement strand
AAATCCGTCGCGGACCTTCAGGCGGCCATCAGCCGCTTCGTTGCCGAAACCAACGAAAATCCAAAGCCCTTCGTCTGGACAAAAGACCCCAACAAAATCATTGCTGCTGTCAAACGAGGGCACCAAATGTTAGATTCGATCCACTAGATTTCCCGGCCAATCTGGGCAAATTGTTGGGCTACCACGGATTTCCAAGGCACCAAATGGCGCGGCGTAGGTAATGGACTGCGGAATCGTCTACGTTGCCACCAAGCTGGATCGCACGGTCGAAGAGGCGTTTCTTTCGGCGGAAAGCTTGAAGCGGCAAGTGCCCGAGCTGCCCATCACTCTGTATACCGACCGGCCCGAGAACCTGCTTTGCCGGGCGGGCTGCTTCGATGCCGTTGAAGTAATGGAGAGTTGCGCTGACTTCGGGTCGGCTCAAGCCGAGGCGGAACTCGACCGCATCGTCTGCCTTTCACGCGCGCCCTACGCGCGGACGCTTTACCTGGACGCGGGGACTCGCGTCCTCACCCGCGCGGTAACAGGCCTTTTCAAGCTGCTCGATGGCTGTGATCTGGCGATGGTCGAGGAACCGGTGGCGTTCGGCCATGCCCGCGAACAATCCGGGCGGCGCATGTTCGCCAGCGCGGTCATTCTATTTCGCCGCAGCGAGCCGGTCTCCGAATGGCTGAAGCAGTGGGAAACACGTCTGCGACGGAACCTGACGTTGGCTCTCGTAAGCCCCCTTCCCGCGGTCCCGGAACTGGCCCACGTGGCCGATGAAGGCATGCGCCGCGATCTCTTGCGGGACGACCGAATCGCATTGATGGAAGTCCTGAGTCCCGAGGTAAAACACGGCGCGCTCCGCGTGATGGCGCTGGACGAGTCCTGGGATTTTCGCGGCGGAACGCCGGCCAAGGCGATCAATATCGAACGATCCGAGGAGATTCGCGCCTCAATAAGACCAGATATTTTGAGTGTCGCGAATGCCTGGATGAAAAGCGGACGGGAAGACCGTGCTCGAGCGCTTTATGACTATGTCGGGGCTTTGGCGCCGACTCGCCAGTTGCGGGCCTATTGGCCGTTAGCGCTGACGTGCAAGTCATCGGACCGCGTCGGCGAGGAATGGGCCACACCGCGTTTGAAAAGCGCCGACCTTCACATCAACTATGATCAGCCGCAGTTGGCCGCCGAAATCCTTCACGCGGTTACCGATGGGGGTCAGCGCGCCCAGGTGCTGACGGGTCACGCGAGGCTGGCCCTCGCGTGCGGGGCCCAGGCCGATGCGCTCAAACTCGCCGAGCAAGCGCGCGCGATAGCGCCGCTTTCTTCCTATACCGCCATCATCCAGGGCGCCGCCCTGATAGCCGCCGGACGCCCGCACGATGCGATCCCGCACCTCACCATGGCCGGCGCAGATGGCCGCGCGGGGGCGTTTTTTCTTCTCGGGCTAGCGTGGACGAAGCTCGAAAATTACGGCGAGGCGGCCGCGGCCTATAGCAAGGCGATCGCTTTCGACGCCGAAGACCCCGGGCCGGTCAATAACCTGCTGCCGGCATTGGCAGGCCAGAAAGATTATCGCGCCGTCTTGGAATACGCCGATAGCCTGCTGGCGCGACGCCCCGGGCACACGACGTCGCTCGCTTTCAAGTCGATTGCGCTGGGCGAATTGGGCCAACAAGATGACTTGCGGTTTCTTGTCGACCAGAACGCGCTGGTCGCGATTGAACAATTGGAACCGCCGCCAGGGTACCAGGATTTGGCAGCCTTCAACCGCGCTCTGGCTGGCGAGGTCGCGGCCGAAGCAACTCTCATGTTCGAGCGCAATACGACCCGGTTCGGGTACCAGACCGACGATATTGCCACGACCTCCGCGCCGGCAATTCAAGCACTTCAAGCCGCGATCATGGCGGCCGCGAGGCGCCGCGCGGACGGCGTCAGGAAGCCTTCTGACCACCCGTTCGATCAAGCGGCCCCGCGCGCGTTCAGGCTCTACTCGTGGGGCGTGGTCTTGCATGAAAAAGGCCACCAAACGCCGCATTTTCACCCCCACGGCTGGCTCAGCGGCGTCTACTACATCGAGGTTCCTGACGAAATCGAGGACTCTGACCCCGCCCAGAATGGCTGGCTGGAGTTTGGCCGGGGCGACGAACGCTGGCAGCGAAAGACCACGGTCATGCCCACGCGACAGGTTTGCCTTAAGCCCGGGCTACTGATTACATTCCCGTCGTTCTACTGGCACAACACGCGGCCCTTACGCTCGAACAAGCCGCGGGTGTCGTTCGCCTTCGACGTTATTCCGATCTAACGGTGTCCCAAATTCCTTGAGCCCGGGAATTGGGACGGCGGGACAGGTCCCAGCGTCCCATTTCCTGGGCTTGCGAAAAATGGGACAGCCTCGCGTATAGAAAATCAGGACTCTCTCTCCTCTCTCTCCCTCTAAGAGCCTCCAAACCAGCGCTGTCCCAAATTCCGTGAGCCCGGGAATTGGGACGCTGGGACAGGCGCGCCGCTGTGAGATTATTCGATAAATCGCTTGATCAACGTGGATACGCTAGGATTTTGGCCCGGCGGCGAGAAATCCCTTAATCTGCCTCACCCCGTAGTCGACCTTCATGTCGAACAGTCGCTTGCCGAGATCCGCGCTCGCCCGACGGCCGTCGCCGGTGATGCCGTTGTTAATGCGCGGAGCGTTGCCATTGGCCTGCGGCTGGCCGGCCACCGGCACCGGATCTCCCAGCGCCTTGGCGATGAGTTCCTGGCGAACCCAGGGATCGCCGCCGAGGTAGAGCATTTCCGATGTATCGGTGAGGCCGCCGTGCAAGCTCGGCGGATAGCCTTCGGCCGCGAGCGCCTTGTCGAAGTCGGCGTTGGCTTTGGCATAGACCTCGTCACTGTAGTAAACGTGAATACCTTGTGCGGCGTATTTGTCGTCCAGTTTCTTGGCGACTGCCTGATAGATGTTCGGCTGGCCGCCCCCGTGATCGCCCATGAGAACGACGTTCTTGAAGCCGGTGACGATGGCTTGCTCGCTAATTCTTTCAAGAAGCGCGCCCAGGATTTCCGGCGTCAATCCAATGGTACCGGTCAGTTCAGCGCTGGCATTATTCGGTGTGTAGGGAAGCACCGGCATGGCGATGGCGTTGCCGAGTTTCTCGGCGATTGCCTTGACGGTTGCGCGGCCCATCAAATTATGGCCGCCGTTGGCGTTTTGCGGCCCGCGCTGCTCGGTGCCGCCGGTGTAAAACAGGGCCGTGGTCTTGCCGCCGGCAAGCGCCGCCTTTACCTCCGGCCAGGTCATCATCTCAAATTCGACCAGTTGCGTGCGGCCGGCGGTATTCTCGCCGGCAGCTGCGCTGCGGCTGGCGAGTGGCCCCAGTAGAAGAGTCGGTGATAGAGCCAAGGCCAAGGCTGCGGCGAGAATACTGCGCATGTGAATCCCCCTTGAATGTTGAAGCCAACTTTCCCGATATTGGTATCACTGCTTTGTGCGAAGTGACAACGAAGCATTGATTCGGACGGCCGCGAGGCGCGCAGTAAGCCAATGCGCGGTTCCGATGTTTAGGTGCGCGCGACGCCGACCAGCAGGTCTTGATAACGGATCCGTAGAATTTTCTTGTCGATCTTGCCGGTTGAGGTCAGGGGGACTTCGCCAATGATGACCGCGTCGGGCGTCCACCACTTGACGACCTTGCCTTCAAGGTAGTCGAGGACCTGTTGGGTGCTGACAGATTGCCCGGCGTGCGGCTCGACGATCAGGACCGGGCGCTCCTCCCACTTGGGATGGGCGACGCCGACCACGGCCGCAAGGCGTACACCAGGACAAGCAACCGCGATATTTTCAAGATCGATCGAGCTGATCCACTCGCCCCCGGACTTGATCATGTCCTTCTTGCGATCGGTCAGCCGGACAAAGCCGTTGGCATCGAGAGTGGCGATATCGCCGGTATCAAACCAGCCATCGGCATCGAGCGCCGACGCCTCGTTGCGGTAATAACGTTCGACGGTCCAGGGGCCGCGAACCAAGAGCGAGCCGGGGCTTTGGCCGTCACGGGGCACCTCGACGCCCTTTTCATCAACGATGCGAATCTCGATGCCAAACTGCAAGCGGCCTTGGCGCGTCCAGATGACCTCGTCGACCACCGCCTCGCCCTGGTCCGCCAATTTTGGCGTGGGCGTGGCGACGACACCGAGCGGACTGGTCTCGGTCATGCCCCATAACTGGCGCACCTTGACGCCGTACCTTTTTTGAAAGGTCTCGGCCATCACGCGCGGCACGGCGGATCCGCCAATGACGAGACGTTCAAGGCTGCCGGTGCCTTCGCCGGATTGATCCAGATACGCGAGGTACATGGTCCAAATTGTCGGAACACCGCCGGAGAAGGTAACCTGCTCGCCAAGGATGAGGTCCTGGAGACTGGCTCCGTCCATCCGCTCGCAAGGCAGAACCAGTTTGCAGCCATTGATCGGGGCGACGAAGGGCAGTCCCCAGGCGGTAGCGTGATAGAACGATTGGCACGGCATGATGCAGTCGAAGGCGGAAAATCCGAGCGCGCCTGAAAGACCCGCGGCCATGGCGTGGAGCACAATGGATCGGTGACTGAAAAGCACGCCCTTCGGGTCGCCGGTCGTTCCAGAGGTGTAGCAGAGAAACGCGCCGGCATTCTCGTCAAAACTCGGCCAATCGAATCCCGGCGCTTCGGCGGCGAGCAACGCCTCGTAGGATTCCAGTGATATGTCCCCAGCACTCTCCGGCTGGTTGGGAGCGAGCACGATAAAGCGGCGCACGGCGGGCAATCTCGCGCGCAAGCGGATGACCAGCGGCAGAAACGTCTTATCAAAGAACAGCACCTGACTTTCCGCATGGCTGATCGTGAATACGATCTGGTCGTCGGAGAGCCGGGGGTTGGTGGTATGCAGCACCGCACCGATCCCGGGGACGGCATAGAACAGTTCAAGGTGGCGATGGGTGTTCCACGCGATGGTTGAAACGCGATCCCCCGCGACCACGCCGAGCTTCCGGAGAACTTTCGCGAGCCGCTCACTGCGTGCGGCCAGGCCGGTGTAGCCGTACCGCCACAGCGGTTCATCTACGAGCCGGGAGACGACTTCGCGTTCGCCGTGTGCGCGGGCGGCATACGTCAGTATGGCGCTGATCAAAAGCGGCGTGCGTTGCATAAGGCCAGGCAACATCGGGTCTCAGGTTCCTTCCGGCGGGTTAGAAGCGCCTCACCGCGGCGCGCGTGTGTGCGGCATCATTCACTTTCTAGATCCAGAGTTCGACCGTGGCGATGCGTTGATTAAAGCAGGAGAAGCCGAGCCAACCAGTGCGCGACGTTAAGTATCAGTTGCTTATTTCTAGATGCGCCGGGCGCATTGAAACCAGTGCGAACGGTCGGGTCCTCGGGCTCGATCTGTGCGGAGAACATCGCCGCTTCCGCAAACACCGCAACCCGCCCGCGACCGGCCCATGGCGGCGGCGCCGAGTCTTTCACTTGCGCAGCTCGCGTTCAAGTCCCTGGGCACGCACCAACGCGACGCCAGCTAATCCAGATCCTTTTGATATGTCTCGTCGAGCGCAAGCACGCAGCCGATGGTGACGAGGCAGGCCAGGAACATGTATACGGCGATGGCAAAAGTATCTTCGAATTGCGCCAACAGCGCGGTCGCAATGAACGGAGCGAATGCCCCGCCAATAATCGCCCCCAGCTGATAGCCCAGCGACGCGCCGGAATATCTGACCTTGGTCGCGAACGTCTCAGCAATAAATGCACCTTGCGGACCGTACATGACGCCGACGCCGATAAATCCGCCCGAGACGGCGACGACGATCCACAGGAACGATTTGGTTTCTAGAAGCGGAAAGAACACGAATGACCAAATTCCGAGGAAAACCGCCCCGGCCAAATAAATTCCGCGGCGGCCAAACTTGTCGGAAATCGCTCCGCCGATAATGACCGCCGGCGCCATCAGCGCGGCGCCGATCATCACGGCAATCAGCATGGCGGTCCTGGAAAGACCCAGTCCAGTCGTGCTGGAGCCGTAAGCGATAACAAATGTGAGCAGGATATAAAACGTGACCTGCAGCGCCATGAACGCGCCGGCGATGAGGATGATTTGCTTGGGGTAGAGCTGTAACGCTTCGATGACCGGCGAGCGGGATACAACCTTGCCTTCGGCCGGCCCGGCGGCTGGCCTGCCGCCCACCTCTGTGACGGGCGCCGTGCGCTTTTGTAACTCGCGAAATAGCGGCGTTTCTTCCAGGCGAAAATGGATGTAGATGGCGATGACGATGAGCAGGACGCTCGTCAGGAACGGCACGCGCCACCCCCACGACAGAAAGTCCTCCGGCGAGAGATAGGCGTTGGCCAGCAAGAACACCAAGTTAGCCAGGACAACACCAATGGTTATGCCGGCTTGCGCGAAGCTGCCGTAATACCCGCGTTGGCCTTTTGGCGCGGTCTCGACGATGAGGAGAATCGCGCCGCCCCATTGTCCGCCAATCGCCAATCCCTGGGCGAACCGGAGCAGTACAAGCATCAGCGGCGCGAGCGGGCCGGCCATCGCATAGGTCGGCAGAAGTCCAATCAACGTGGTCGCCAGGCCCATGGTTATGAGGGCCGCGATCAGGGCCCTCTTGCGGCCGAAACGGTCGCCGAAATGGCCGAACACGATTCCGCCCACGGGTCGGGCGATAAATCCCACCGCAAACGTACTAAACGCCGCCAGGAGCGCCACTAACGGCGGCAGGTCGGCGGCGAAAAAAAGCTTGGGAAACACCAGCGCCGCCGCGGTGCCATAGAGGAAGAAATCGTACCACTCGATGCTGGTGCCGGCGACGGCGATGGCCACGGTTTTAGCCAAGGAATTTTTCGGAATACTCGCGGTGGTCATGCTGTCCCCTCGACACACGGGTTTAATCGCTCACTTGCCGCAAACCGCGCCCCATCCGTCCCGGCCGCAGAGATTCAGATTCGATGAGTCGCCTTAGCCTTCTCCAAGTCACGCAGGATGAACCGTTGGATCTTGCCGCTCGGCGTCTTCGGCAGCTGATCCAGAAATTCGATTTCGCGCGGATAGACGTGCGCCGACAGACGCTGGCGGACATGCGCCTGGAGCTCGCCGCGCAACTTATCCGACGATTCATAGCCGCTATGCAGCACGACGTAGGCTTTCACAATTTGCGTGCGCTCAGGATCGGGCTTACCGATCACCGCCGCCTCGATCACCGCCGGATGCTCGATCAGCGCGCTTTCGACATCGAAGGGCCCGATGCGGTATCCCGCCGATGTAATGACGTCGTCGAGCCGGCCGATGAAGCTGATGCTGCCGTCCTCGTTCAGTTCGACGGTATCGCCGGTGCGATAGTAGCGGTCGTCGAGCGAAGGCGTGTCGACGTTCTCGTATCCGGTAAACCAGAACAGCGGCGAATTTTTGCGATCGAGCGCCAGGATCCCCGGCTGGTGCGGTGGCAATTCGTTGTTCTGAGCATCGAGAACGACAACGCGGTAGCCGCACATCGGAAATCCCGTCGATCCGACGTGCACGGGGTGGGCAAGCGCGTGATGATTGCCGACGACCATGCCCAACTCAGTCTGGCCGTACTGGTCGTGAATCGTGACATTCAAATGTTCGGCAAACCAACGGATCACTTCGGGATTGAGGGGTTCGCCGCAGCTGCTGACCACCCGCAATTGGCCTTTGATCGGGCGGGCGGCGTCGGGCCCGGCCGCCATCAACATGCGATAGGCCGTCGGCGATCCGGCAAGGTTGGTGATCTTGTGCTTCTTGATGACCCGGATTGCGGTCTCCGGCGAGAACGGGCCGTCGTAGAGCAGCGTCGGATGGCCGGCCGCGAGCGCACCGGTAACGGCGTAATAGAGACCGTAAGCCCAGCCCGGATCGGCCAGGTTCCAATACATATCGTCGGGCCTGAGGTCGAGGCCATCGCGCATGTACGCGAGGAAACCGGCAAGCGCTTTGATCGGCAGGCTGAGTGATTTCGCCGGGCCGGTCGTCCCCGACGTGAACATCAGAAAAAAAGGATGATCCGGCCCGCACGGAACCGGCTTGAAATCCGGTGATTGCCGGTTGATCTCGGCCCAGAAGAGCAGGTCCGATGCCGCCATGTCCTTGTTCGCATCATGGACGTGCATGATGATGGGACGGCGTTTCAACTTGTCGAGTTTGAACCGATTGCCGGTATCGACCACCACCAGGGGAGCGCTCGAACTATCGAGGCGGTATTCGATGGCTTTGTCGCCGAAGGCGGTAAATAAGGGCTGGTACACCGCCCCAGCCCTCCAGGTCCCTAGAATCGTGACGATAAGTTCAAGCGTGCGCGGCAGCAGGGCGGCGACACGGTCGCCCGGCTTGATATTCTGCGACTTGAGAAAATTCGCAAACCGCCCCGAGTATTCTTTGAGCTGCCCGTAGGTATACTGGGCGTATTCGCCTTTCTGATTTTCGCATTGGAGCGCGACTCGTTCGGGATCGAAATCGGCGTACCGATCGCAGCATTCGTAGCAGGCGTTCAAATTTTCAGAGAAGCCGTTCGAGAGGACAGCGACGGCGGAGCGCAGGTCGAATTCGGCATAGGCCTTTTTGTAGTCGCGCAAGGTCACAGCGCATCCTCCCCGAAATTTATGCCCGCGCGATATGACTTGATCGCCTTCGTGACGCCTGCCGGCCGGATGGGTGTTGGTCGCGACCTATGCGACGACAGCGGTCGCGGCTCAGCGCGCCATTCCTCAAAGATATTTATTGTTAATTCAATAATATATATGGTCCACTCGACGAGGCAATCGTTTTTGCTAACAACACGTTGACTCGAGAGCGAGAATGGATTTGCCCGCCACAAATGCAAGGTCGTGGTTCGCAGCCGGTCGCCCGACTCACCGCGTAAGAGCGTGATATGCAGACACCCCAGCGGCCGCCCCTCACCGAAATGTCCGTCATCAACAGCTCGCCGCGGCGGCCGAAGAAAAAAGTCGAGCGGCGCGAGAACTCTACCCGCCGGATTCTCGATGTCGCCGAAGCGTTTTTTGGCGAACGTGGACTCCATGGCGCGACGTTGCGCGCGAGGCCAACGTCGATACGTCGCTGGTACACTACTATTTTACCGATAAGACGGTGTTGTTTAACGCGGTATTCGCCCGCCGCGCCCCGGACGTGAACAACATGAGAATGCTGTCCATGCTAAAGTACGAAGCCGAAGTGGGGCGCAAGAACATGACTCTCGAGGGGATCATCCATGCCTTCCTCAGGCCCTTTTTCGAGAAATTGACGCGCCGTGGGCCGGGCTGGCGCAGTTACGGAGCGTTGGTCGGCACGGCCAACAGCTCGCCGAGCTGGGGCACGAAGATGATGACCGAGACCTACGACGGCGTAGCGCTTCACCTCATCAAGATCATGGGTGAGATCATGCCCGAAGCCGCCGAGGAAGACTTGTTCTGGGCGTATCACTTTCTGTCCGGGGCCTATACGTTCTCGCTGGCGCAGACCGGACGCGCCGACGCGCTTTCGAAGGGTATTTGTGTATCGACCGCCATGCGCGCCATCGAGTCGCGCATGGCGCCGCTGTTTGCCGAAGGCATTGCCGCCGTCTGCCGCGACAAACGCCGCGCCGATATGTCGAACTGGGACGAAGATGATAAACCTCAATCGCTCGCCGAGACGCTGCCCGCGTCGCGGTCCAAGATAGGCAAGCAGAAGTAAGTAACGATCAGTGCCTTAGGGCGTGGGCGGACAAGCCGCAGTGCCGGTGAATGCACCACCTTTGAGCAGGCCGGGAGCCGCTTTGTCCGCCACCTGGATCATATAGGCGTGGAAGCGCGCCGCGCGCTCCAGCCCTTCTGCCGGTACGGCGTCGACACCTTCGCTGCTGGTGTGATAGAGCGGGCCAACCGAGATCATTTGCGTGATCGGAATATCCTTCAGGTCGTTGAAGGCGCCAGGCTCCCCCGGAGCCCGGGTGTCAACCACGCGCTGCACCGACAACCCGAAACAGGTCACGCCCTTCTTCCAGACATCGATCAAGAACGGCGCCCGGTTGGTCACCGCCACCGCCTTCGGCCATTCCGCGGAGGTCCAATTCATTGGACGTCCGAAATTCGCATCGTTGGTGGCGGTCAGCGAGCGCACCATGCCGCTGGTCGCGACATGTTCCAGATTGATGATGAAGTCGGCATTGGCGACATAGTTTTTCTCGTTCTCCTGAACGGCCCGGAACGCCGGTATGCCCCGGCCGAGAGTATGGTGGCCGGCGCTGATCATGAAGACCAATGTATGATCGGGTTGCGGTTGGGTGGCAAAATACTTGGCCAAAGCGACAGCCACCGCCAAGCCGCCGCCGTTGTCGTCGCCGCCGACGAACCAGGCGTCGGCATGGGCATTGATGATGATCGTCCGGTTGGTCTTGCCAGGAATGGTCGCGACACCATTCGCGGTTTTGAGGCCGGTCTGTTCCTTGGCCGTGGAACTGAGCCTCGCACTAACGGTCTTTCCCGCCACGCCGGCTTTACCCAGCATGTTCTCAAGGAAATAGCCGTCGGCGCCGCCGATGGTCATGCACAACGCCGTCGCGCAACCATGCCGGTCGTTGTCGAAGGAATGCATATTGCCGACCTGATCAAGAATCTCAATCACGCCGGCGGCGCCCGCCTTGATCAGCTCGATCGGGCGGCCGATTTCGTCGGCGCTGTAGATGCCGGGATTGGGGGTCGTGTGAATGACCGCGATCTTGCCTTTGACGTCACGCCCGAGCATGTCGGCCACCGTGCCGTGCCCGACGTAGATCATCGGAGCGGTCGCGGTGCCATTCACCGGGCCACGCCCGCCAACGATGGCCGATTGCAGAACCACGTCCTTGGTACCCTCGCCGTAGGCGGCATCACCAATGATGCGGAGCTCGCCGGCTGACGGAATCGTCAGCGAAGTCGTAAAATCTTCGAGATGTGAATCCTTCACCCCTCCCGCCTTCATGGCGCTGACCGCCCAGGAGACCGCGTCGTAATAGGCCGGGGTGCCACTGACGCGCCCCCACAGGTAGTCGCCGGCGGCTTTGCTCTTCAGGGAAAAACCGACAATGGTTCTTAAATCGGCTTTGAGCGCATCTCCGTTCAGAAGCGGGCTCATTGGGCCCGGTCCGAACTTAGCCGGCAGCGCCGTTAAATCGTCGGTGTGGTTCAATACCGAAACGCTCGGATCGCTCAACGGCGGCGGTAGCGTCTGCCCAAACCATGCGGTCGTCTCGGCCAACGCGGCGTGCGTGCCACCCAAGATCGTGGCACCAAGCGCCGCCGCTCGCAGAACCAAGAAAATCTTGTTCGCCATGGCTTAACCTCCCTGATTTATCGTCGTCAGTACTGACGATCGACCGGATTGTAGTCGTTCGCGGGTCACCTTACGGCGTCGCCGGACAGCCTGCGCTCGGCGTATATGCGGCCCCCTTAAGCAGGTCCGGGGCGGCCTTATCGGCGGCCTGAATCATGTAGGCATGGAATCGCGCGGCGCGCTCCAAGCCTTCGGCCGGAACCGAATCAACGCCCTCGCCTGTCGCGTGATAAAGGGGCCCGACCGAGATCATCTGGGTAATCGGCACGTTCGTGATATTCGGCAGCGCTTTATAGGATTCCGCCGCAGCCGGGTTGAGAATCGATCCCATCCGCTGAATGTTCAGGAAGCTGCCCATTTCGCCGGGAGGATTATTGTCGACCACGCGCTGCAGCGCCAGTCCAAAACAGCTGACGCCCTTCCGCCAGACGTCGATCAGGAACGGCGCGCGGTTGCTCACCGCCACGGCTTTGGGCCATTCGGTCGAAGTCGAGACCATCGGCCGCCCAAAGTTGTTGTCGTGGGTGGTCGTCAGCGAGCGCACCATCCCGGTATTGGCAACGTGTTCAAGGTTGATGATGAAGTCGGCGTTGGTGACATATTCCTTTTCATGCTTGAGGCGGAAATCGGGAATCCCAATCCCGGCCGTGTGATGCCCGGCGCTGATCAGAAAAACCAACGTATGATCGGGCTGAGGCTGAGCCGCGAAATACCTGGCCAGCGCGACCGCGACGGCGAGACCGCCGCCGTTGTCGTCGCCGCCGACGAACCAGGCATCGGCATGGGCATTGATGATGATCGTGCGGTTGGTTTTGCCCGGAATCGTTCCGACGGCGTTAGCTGTCTTGAGGCCCGTCTGTTCCTTGGCGGTAGAACTCATCCTGGCGCTCACGACCTTGCCTGCGCCTGCGGCCTTGCCCAACATGTTTTCAAGGAAAAACCCATCGGCGCCGCCAATCGTAAAGCAGAACCCCGTGCCGCAGCCGTGGCGATCGGCATCGAACGCTTGCATGTTGCCGACCTGATCGAGAATCTCGATCACGCCCACGGCCCCGGCCTTGACCAGTAGGGCCGGACGACCGATTTCATCGGCGCTGTACATACCCGGGTTGAGGGTGGTGTGCAGCACGGCGATCTTGCCTTTGACATCGCGCCCAATCATGTCCGCCAGCGTCGCGTGGCCGACGTAGATCATCGGTGCCGTCACCGTGCCGTTGACCGGCCCGCGGCCGCCGACCATCATCGACTGAAGCACGATGTCCCGCGTGCCTTCCCCATAAGACGCGTCCCCGACGATGCGCAATTCGCCGGCCGTGGGAATGGTTAGCGAGGCTGTAAAGTCTTCGACATGGGCATCTTTGACGCCGCCGGCCTTCATGGCGTTTGCCGCCCAGGTCACCGTGTCATAGTACGCGGGCGTGCCGCTGACCCGTCCCCACAGAAAGTCGCCCGATGCCTTGCTCTTCAGCGAAAAGCCGATAATCGTCTTTAGGTCGTCTTTGATCTTGTCGCCGGCCAGCAGCGGGCTCGTCGGGCCTGGACCGAACTTGGCCAGCAGAGCCGGCAAATCGACATTCAACGTGTCGACCACGGGCACCGCCGGATCGTTGACCGGCGGCGGGAGGGCTTGCCCAAACCACGCCGGCGAAGCCGCCAGCGCCGCATGAGCGCCGACAGACATCGTCAAACCGAGGGCCGCTATCCGAAAAAGCGAGGGAATCCAGTTCGCCATAGCTAGTACCCCTGTCCCCGGTTGATCACATCAACTGTACACCCGTTCAACGTACAACGCGCATGGGCCCGTCATGGGCTTCGGTGCAGATGGCCGCCGCTCAGAATCGGGACATGTTCTTCCACGGTTTCAGGCGGAACACGGCACCGAAGCCATCTTGCAGCTACGCCCGTCAGAACTTTGCGCGGACGCCGAAGCGATACGACCGCCCCAGCGCATCGTAGATCTCGGTACGCGTAGCACTATAGAAGTACGGAATGGCGGCCGCCGAGGAATGCGGGACATTTGGCGGACGCGAATCCATCACGTTATCGATTGCAAGGTACGCTTGGTAAGTGTGATCTTCATCCAGATAGTAGCTGCCGCGCACATCCCAAAAGATCATCGCGGGGACGGTATTGTCGTCCACGTCCAGCGGTCCCCATTTCCGGTTGAGCAAGGCCGAGCCGAGATACCTGCCCTGAAGCGAGGTTGAAAACCGATCCTCGCTATATGTCGCGGTGATGTTTCCACGCAGCTTGGGCAGCCCGTTACCGGCATCCGGGTCGCGGTTCAAACTGCCGGCCGAATGAGTCACCGTGCCCAAGGAGTCGAGCATTGTATCGTGCGTCCAGTTGCCGAGTACCGCCAGATTGAGCGTACCGTTAAACAGCGGCAACGAGTAGTCGACCTGGAAATCGATACCGTCGGTCTTGTTGTGAGCGGCATTCACCGGCGATCCGTTGATGGTCGTGATGATGCCGTTGGCGTCTCGTATGATCAACGGACAGTAGATTTGCGTTTGGACTCCCGCAAAACATTGCGCGAGGACATAGGCGTATCCTGGCGACGCAATCGCACCCTTGATGTCGATGTTATAATAGTCGACCGAGACACCGAGCCCCGGTAAAAACTGTGGCGTGAGCACGACGCCGGCCGAGAATGTCTTGGCACGCTCAGGTTTGAGATTGGGGTTACCGTCGCCGCGAGCAAAGATGTTCGTCGCCGGCGAACCTGGCCGGAAAGGATCTGAAACAACCTGAATCGAGGTCGAACCTGGATTGTACAGGTCCGTCAACGTCGGAGCACGGATGTCGGCGGAATACGTGGTGCGGAGCTTGATGTCGTCGATGAGCTGACTCGTCAATCCGAACTTCCATGTGGTGACGTAGCCGCTCGTGCTGTAGTCGGTCGCGCGGCCGGCGGCGCTGAAGTCCGCCTCACGAACAACACCATCCCTGATCAGAGGCACATTGACTTCGAGAAAGCCCTCTTTGACCCAGAAGTGATTATCCTGGAACTGGAAATTGCCGGCGGCGTTGCCGCGCGCGTAGGATACCGGGTCGGCTGTTTGCAGAACCGATTCTCGGCGAAATTCGCCGCCAAGAGCTACCGCAACTGGGCCCGCGAACAGCGAGAACGGCGTCGCCTGGAGCGCGAACCCGCCGGAGTACTGTTCCAGAAATAGATCGGTCTCGGCTGGGCTGCTGTTGATGTAGGAGATCGCTGCTGGCGAGGCGACACCGTAGCCAAATAGATTAAGCGGCTGACAGCCGTTGGTCGGAGCCGTCAGGGTCGAGCGGCAGACGATCTGGCCGACCGGAAGACCGGAGGCGCCGACGTTGGCGGCCGTCACGCGCACGGCATCGATGGCTAGGTTATATTTCGCCACCACAGGGTCGACGACGACTTTGGTAAAGCGATGGACCTTGGAGTGTTGGAGGTTCGCGTCCCAGTTCCACTCCGAACCGCCCGCGTCGAACTTGCCGTCGAGCTTCCCTACTTCGCGCAACATCCAGCGGTGCACGTCGTCTTTCAAGTTGCCGAGGCAGTTCTCGTCGGTGAAGTTGTCGCCGCGGGTCGGATCGCAATTGTTGACGTTCGTGGTGCCGAGGGGGAACGACGCAATGCCGGCCGTTTGCATGCGAGCAACGATGGTTGGATCGAGATAGGCATTGTCGGACTTGATCGTGATGTTGCCTTGGCGGGTATACGATGCGCTGCCGTTGGTCGTCTTCGTGTGGCCGTGATCAATCTCGAGTGAAAAGTTCATTTGGTCGTTAATTTCGTAGCTGGCATAGCCGACGAACGTTTCGCTCTGGATCGGAACCGCGAGATTGTTCGCCTGGCCACTCATCACGGGGCTTTCGAAAGTGCCGCCCCAATTGAGAACACCCGATACGACACCGTAATTGAAGGGCGCCGGCGTGCCGTTGGGGCCAACGAACTGGATACCTTTCAGTGGTCCGCCGGTGATCAGGCCGCCGCGTGTTGCGCTCGACAGACCGACGTTGGTTGCATGAACAAGCCGAGGCAGGCCATTGGTCGGCGTGTACAGCGGGTTCGGCATTAGATTTGCGGCCTTATACCAGGCCGTCTGTTGGGGCACGACCACATCGGGGCTCTTTAGGTAGCCGCCGCTGAGGATTGTGTGCAGCTTCCCGCCGAGAAAGTCGCCGCCCCAGGCGCCTTCGAGTTTGCCGGTGCGGCGCGTGCCCCGCTGGTTTGTTGCGCCCTCGGCGTGCGCGCTAAAGCCGGTGAAATTCTTGTTCATGATGACGTTGACGACGCCAGACACGGCGTCGGAGCCCCAGGCGGCGGAGGCTCCACCCGTGACCACGTCGATCCGTTGCACGAGAACGGATGGGAAGAGATTCAAGTCGGCGCCGCCACCCTGGTTCGAGGGCACAACGCGCACACCATCAAACAGAACCAGGGTGCGGCTAACGCCAAGATCGCGAAGGTTGACGAGGCTTTGTCCCGCGGCGCCGGCACTGATTGTTTGTGAACCGTTACTCGTATGCGGGGAGGCGGCTGCGCCAAGCGCCGGGAGCTTAGCGATCGCACTACCGATATCGACCGGCGCTTCGCGCATGAGCTGGTCCATCCCCACGACGGTGACAGGCGTGGGCTGTTCGTAGCCACTGATGGTGATGCGCGATGAACTTACGGTTATTTCTTCGACCTCGTCGGCGGATGCGGTTTGCGGTTGTGCCGCCCATGCCGGCTTGAACGCAGCCAAAGCCAGCAGCGATGTCGCTGCCAGAAGATAAGATTTCTTCATGCTAATCTTCCCCCGAACGCTCTTAGCGCGTTGAATCAAGAAATTGATGCGATGGCGCCGATGGAACCTTTCAAGTTCAGGCTTGATGCCCGAAGGCCCGCCTCTCCCCGGACAATTATTTATTATTTGTTCAACAATATAGAACGACTACCAAAAGGCAATAGCGTTCAGCTTTTCAGACCCGGGCCGACTAGGCCAAGCCGCTACGGCAGCCGATAGTCGGCAAACTGCTTACGGATGAGCTTCTTGTCGATCTTTCCGGTCGGCCCGAGAGGCACGTCATTTACAAAGATCACGTCGTCGGGCGTCCACCACTTGGCGATCTTGCCTTCGAGGAACGCCAGGAATTCCTGCTTGGTGCCCGTCTCGCCCGGCTTCAGCTTGACGATCAAGATCGGCCGCTCTGCCCATTTGTCATGGGCCACACCGATTACGGCGGCCAGCGCCGCCTTGGGGTGAGCCACGACCAGATTTTCGATTTCGATCGACGAGATCCATTCGCCGCCCGATTTGATGATGTCTTTGGAGCGGTCGGTGATGCGCATGAAGCCGAGGCTGTCGATGGTGGCGACGTCGCCGGTATCGAAAAATCCTTCGCTGTCGAGCAGCTTGTGCGCCGAATCATCGCCAAAGTAGCGGTCGACGACAAAGGGTCCTTTGATGAGCAAACGGCCGCAGGCCTTACCGTCGTGCGGCAGGCGCGCACCGTCGTCGTTGACGAGCGTGAGGTCCACCATCACCGGCGGGCGTCCCTGGCTAAGGGCTGCCCCATATTGTTGCTCCGTATCCATTTTGAGAGTCGCTCCGGTTGGCGCTGCAACGGTGCCGATCGGCGAAATCTCGGTCATGCCCCAGGCATGAAGGACGTTGACCCCGAATTCGTCGCGAAAGCCGCGCGCCAACGCCTCGGGCACCGCCGAACCGCCAACGGCGATGCGCCTGAGCGTCGTGAGCTTACCGCGTGACTCGCGCAGATGGGCGAGCAGCATCTGCCAGACCGTCGGGACCCCAGCGGTAAACGTAACGCCCTCGGTTTCGAGGAGTTCATGGATCGAAGCGCCGTCGAGCTTCTGCCCGGGTAGAACCAGCTTGGTGCCGGCCGCGGGACAGGCAAACGCCAGTCCCCAGCCGTTGGCGTGGAACATCGGGACGACGGCGAGGACGACATCCACGGCCGAAAGGCCGAGAACATCCGGACTTAGCATCGCCAGCGTGTGCAAAAAATTGGACCGATGCGAATACAGTACACCCTTAGGATTGCCGGTGGTTCCCGACGTATAACAAAGCCCGGCAGCGGTATTTTCGTCGAAGCCGCCCCACGTAAATTCGGCTGAGGCCCGCTCAACCAAGCTCTCGTAGGCCAATGCCCGCTCGCCGGCCGGGAGGTGAGCCTTGTCAGTCATGGCGACAACATGTTCCACAACCGGGATCTGACTGCGGATGGCGGCGAGAACGGGCAGGAGCGAGATGTCGGCGAAGATGATGCGATCACCGGCGTGGTTGATGATGTACACGAGCTGTTCGGCAAACAGGCGCGGATTGAGCGTGTGACAGATCGCGCCCATGCCCATGATGCCGTAACATAGTTCTATGTGACGCGCCGTGTTCCAACCCAGCGTGGCGATACGGTCGCCCGGCTTCACGCCAAGTCCCCGTAGCGCGTTGGAAACGCGTTTGGCGCGCGCGTGGATCTCCGCATAGGTTGTGCGCGTGATCGGTCCTTCGACCGAGCGCGTGACCACCTCCTGATCACCGTGCCACGCCTTGGCGTGATCGAGAAATCTATCGGCCGTCAACGGCCAATTCTGCATGAGTCCTTGCAAGGCTCCCTCCCCCGAATCATGTTGCCGTCGCCGCGGTCGTCAGTCTAAGCCCCGATTACGATCCCGGCCTCGTTTTCCATATCGGGTTGGCTCAGGAAATAGAAGTCGATTTCGGTGGTATTCTCGCCAATTTGGGCGGCATGCCGGCAGATGCGTTCGGCATCAACAAGGTTTCCAGCCTGATGGTGCCGCCGGGCGTCTTCGAACATTTTTTCGACAATTTCAGTCATTGTGGAATCTGAACCCGGCCTTTCGCCCTGTCGGCGGGAAATCTCGTTGGGTCTCGCAAGCCGGCATGCCCAAGCCCACCGATCGTGGGGGCCCGCAACCCCAGCCTACCCCAAGCCAAGGGGCGAACTAAGGCCGATTGAGTTTACAACAAGCGCCGGGGACCGATGGACGGCCGAGGCCGTGATATAGTGCCCTAACGCGTTTCAAGAAGCCGGGATGCCCCGTCAACTGATTCTGAAAAGTAAAAACCTATGGAACATCATCATGGGGCGCAGGCTGCAATTTCATCGGAGTTGATGGATCCCGTTGGGCTGAAGGACCCGGTTTGCGGCATGAAGGTGACCGCGCAGTCTCCTCATTCGCACACGCACGAAGGGCAGACGCACTTTTTCTGCGGCAGCAGTTGTCGGGCCAAGTTCTCGGCCAACCCAAATCAGTATCTAGCCTCGATGAGCGCCGCCAATCCCGCCCGGAAGCTTGACCACGTCAGCCCGAGGGAGCCGGACTCGCGCGGGCAACCCGGCGCCACCGTCTACACTTGTTCCATGCATCCTGAAATTCAGCAGACTTTTCCGGGCGACTGTCTGAAGTGCGGCATGTCCTTAGAGCCGGTGTTACCGGCACTGAACGATGAAGAAAATCCCGAACTCCGTGATTTCCAACGTCGCTTCTGGTGGACGCTGCCATCGACCGTGGCCGTCGCGGTCCTGGCCATGTTTGGGCATCAGTTGCACTGGTTCGATATAAGCACGCAAACCTGGATCGAACTTGTCCTGTCGCTCCCCACGGTACTTTGGGCGGGGTGGCCGTTTTTTAGCCGCGGCTGGCGATCGGTCGCGAACCGCAGTCCGAATATGTGGACACTGATCGCCCTGGGGACCGGTGCGGCCTTCGCCTATAGCGTGGTCGCGACGACGGCGCCGCAGATTTTCCCGGCGTCGTTCGTCTCGATGGGACGGGTTTCCGTCTACTTCGAGGCGGCGGTCGTCATCATCTCGCTGACGCTGCTGGGTCAGGTGTTTGAACTCAAAGCGCGGTCGCAAACCTCGGCCGCGATCAAGTCACTTCTTCGCCTGGCGCCCAAGACGGCCCGGCGCGTTCGCGACGACGGAACCGAAGAAGATGTGCCGCTGGCCCATGTGCACGTCGGCGATGTTTTGCGCGTGCGTCCCGGCGAGAAAGTGCCGGTGGACGGCGTTGTCGTCGAAGGCGGCAGCGCGGTGGATGAATCGATGCTCACCGGCGAGCCGCTGCCTGTGACCAAACGCGCGGGCGACAAGCTGGTCGGCGCCACGCTGAATACCAGCGGCGCGCTGATCATGCGTTCGGAGCGCGTCGGCTCGGCGACGGTGCTGTCGCAAATCGTGCGGATGGTGGCGCAAGCTCAACGCTCCAAGGCCCCCATGCAGCGCATGGCCGATGTTGCCGCCGGTTATTTCGTCGTCACCGTCGTCAGCATCGCAATGCTCACCCTACTTGTTTGGGGAATATTTGGCCCCGAACCGCGTTGGGTGTTCGGGATGATCAATGCGGTGGCTGTCCTGATCATTGCCTGCCCCTGCGCGCTGGGCCTTGCCACGCCGATGTCGATCATGGTGGCGACGGGCCGAGGCGCGACCCGTGGCGTGTTATTCCGTGACGCGTCCGCCATCGAGAATCTGCGCAAGGTCGACACACTCATCGTCGACAAGACCGGCACACTGACCGAGGGCCGGCCCAGCTTCGACCGGGCGGTGGCGGCTCCCGGCTTCTTGGACGAAGAGGTGTTGCGCCTGGCTGCGAGCCTCGACCAAGGCAGCGAACACCCATTGGCTGAAGCGATCGTACGCGCGGCCCGCGACCGCGGGCTCGCATTGGATAAGCCCGAGAACTTCGTCTCCAGCTCGGGCATCGGTGTGCGCGGCGATGTGGCGGGACGGAAGTTGTCCCTTGGCAACGCGGTCCTGATGCAACACCTGGGGATTTCTATCGCGCCATTGATAGAACTTGCCGAATCCCTGCGCGCCGAGGGCGCCAGTGTGATGCATCTGGCCGTGGATGATCGGCTGGCGGGCTTGCTGGCGGTCTCCGATCCGATCAAAGCCAGCACGCCTAATGCCCTTGCCGCCCTGAAGTCGGCAGATTTGCGCATCGTGATGGCGACCGGAGATGGGCTTACGACGGCGAGGGCGGTGGCTGCGCGCCTGGGAATTGACGAAGTGCACGGCGAGGTCAAACCGGCCGACAAGCTTCAACTGGTCGAGCGCCTGCAGCGCGAAGGACGCGTCGTAGCGATGGCGGGCGACGGCATCAACGATGCGCCTGCCTTGGCCAAGGCCGATGTCGGCGTGGCCATGGGCACGGGAACCGATGTCGCGATAAACAGCGCCCAAGTGACCTTGGTCAAGGGCGACCTGAACGGAATTGCCATCGCGCGCGAGATTTCCGAGGCCACGGTCGCGAATATGAAGCAGAATCTGCTGTTTGCTTTTCTCTACAACGCCTTGGGCGTTCCCGTGGCGGCCGGCGTGTTATATCCGCTGACGGGTTGGTTGCTGTCGCCACTCGTCGCCGCGCTGGCGATGAGTCTGAGCTCGGTCTCGGTGATTGGCAACGCCTTGCGCCTCAGGGACAGAGATTGACAAAGGCAATATTCCCCGGCGAACTGCTAGTGGAAGGTAAATCTCATGCTCACACCAACCGAAGTCGATACCATCGCCAGAGATCTGCTAGCCCAACACGAGCAGGGCCGCATTTTTCAGGCCATTCCCGAACGGCTTCCGCACATGGAAGACGCTTGCAATGTGCAGGACGCTTACGTCGCGCTGCTGCTGAAGAAGCACAAGACAACGGTCGGCGGCTATAAAATCGCACTCAGTTCCAAGCAAACCCGCGATTGGCTCAAAGTCCACGAGCCGTGCGCCGGGCAGGTGTTGGCGACGCGCATCTACCCATCGCCGCATACGGTGAAGGTTGCGGATTTCGTCCGTCTTTCAATCGAGATCGAAGTCTGCGTGGTCCTCGACAGCGCCATGAGCGGCACGGTCAGCGCGGAAGATGTGCGGGCGAATTTGCGTTCACTGCATTGCGCCTATGAGTTGGTCGAGGACCGCGGTGCCGATCTTACCAAGCTCGACGCCAAGTCGCTGGCCTCCGACAACTCGTGGAATGGCGGCGTCGTGATGGGCCCGGCTGGACCACCGGGCCTTGATCTCACCAACCGTCGCGGCCGGCTCAAGGTGAACGGTGTAGTGACCCAGGAAGGCACCACCGCCGAAACCATGGGTGGCAACCCGCTCGATGCGGTGGTCTGGCTCATCGGGCATTTTGGTAAACGCGGACGGGCGATCAAGGCGGGCGAGCCGGTGATTACCGGGTCCATCGTCCAGAGCCAATTCCTTGGCGCCGGCAACGTGCTGGAGTTCGCCATGGATGGAATGCCGCCGGTCATTCTCAATCTGGTGTGACCGGAACTCCAGAGGATGTCAGAATTTCTTCACGCCGTGATTGTCGAAATTCTTGGCAAGGCCGCTGCTGATGGCGTGTTGAGCACCGTGTCGTTGCCTGAAACTACATCTCGCGGAAATTCCGCGACGACGCTGTCGCGCGGCGCCTTGGCGACCGTGCTCTGTCTCTTGCTGCTGCAGAAACTGCTCAACGAGGTGCCCGAAGCCGCGCGTTACGTGAGTTTTATCGCGCGCCAGGGACGCAAACTCGTTCTCGATCATGGCGCGCTTCGCACCGTCCGCGCGGACTGGCTCGGGAGCCTGCCGTCCGGCCAGACCTTGTTCACCCGGATCCTTGAACCGCTGGGCTACACCTGTGTCGGGCTCTACCCGCTCGATGCCCTGCGCATGACCGGCAGGGCCTATGCGCATCAGGATGACCCGCCGGAAATTCCTCAATTCTTTGTCAGCGAGATTCACCCCGAGCAGTTCTCAAAAGCCACACAAGACGCGGCTCAATCGGTCTTCGAAGAGTCGCGCGATCCGCTCGACGACCACGCCAAAGCGGCTCTCGCACATTTGGCGCGCGAGGGCGCGATCTCCTGCGAGGTTGCCATAAGACTTCTGCCCTGCCTCGCCGCGTGTTTTGACCGGCACCATCCGCAGCCGGCGTTGACGGATTATGACGTATTGCTGGCGGAGTCGGTTGAATTCGCCTGGATCGCGACCGA
This sequence comes from Caenispirillum bisanense, assembly GCA_945906455.1. Classification (GTDB taxonomy): domain Bacteria; phylum Pseudomonadota; class Alphaproteobacteria; order Rhodospirillales; family Rhodospirillaceae; genus SHVO01. The sequence goes on along the minus strand of CAMDRB010000015.1, from coordinate 5,579 downwards.
GGGCAACCGCTTCAACCATGCGACCGATCGGGTCAGCGATGTCAAAGCCCTCGCGCTTGAGCTCCGCGCGCAACAGTTCCCGATGAAAGAAACCATTGAAGTCTCGGCCACCGGATTGGTGCGCCAGACCGCGATTAAGGCGGCCCAAGTCGAGCGGCCGTTCCGGGGACCGGAAGGACAGATCGCCAAGCGCTTAGTTCCGGGATCGTTCTTTGAATTCATTTCCCGGGGCCGCCTCGAACACGGCGGCTACGACCTTCGTTTCGACACCTCGAATGCGCAAGGCATTTTCAAGATGACGGCGGCCTCAAGAGAGTAGCCGCGCCGGTCAAGCTCAGAAATCGATCGCGAGATTGGCGGTGACCCGCCGCCGTTCGTTAGTCTCGAACGACAACTGCATGGTATTGATCTCCCAGCCAAAGACATTGGTCACGTTCTGGGCTTGTACGCGTAAGGTCGCCGGAGCGTCGAGGATTTTAAACCGATAGCGCCCGCCTACATTTATCGTGGTTCGCCCAGGTATCCGTGCCGTGTTGTCAACGCTGACGGTGCGCGACGAAAGGTTTTCCAACTGCATATCCACCGAGAGACCCTTCCAGGCCGGCGGCCCATAGTCGACATTGAGGCGGCTGACGCGGGGTATGCGCCCGATGGGCACGCGGCCGATGCGGCCCTGGTCGACCAGCGCGCCGGCGATCCGCGCCTGTAAGAACACCGAACCGGCGACGATGGTCAGGCTGTCGGTCACTTTGCCCGCCACCGACAGCTCGACGCCGCGATGGCGCACATCGCCCACCCGGGCGAAGAGATTGGCGGTATTGAGGTTGAGGTACGGTTTCTTGACCTCGAACAAAGTGGTCACGGCGCTCATGCGCGGCGTAATCGCATACCGCAAGCCTGCGTCGACCTGCGAGGTGCGAACCGCCGGTAAGGCTTCACCCCGGTTGGTGGCGTTGTTCGGGGCTTCGCCGGATTCTTCCAGCCCACGGGTGAAGGAGGCGAAGGCCACCAATTTGTCGGTGGCACGAATCGCGATCGTACCGTTGGGCAAAAACGGACTATCGCGGGTGACGGTGTCGGCGCCCGTGGGTTGCTTGAGCGTGCGCCGGTAAAAAGTCTTTTGCAGGCCGAGGCTGAACTCGCCGACCCCGGCCCAAATGCCTTCGTAAGCAAGGCCGCCGGTGCCCTGGCGCGCCCGGTCATTACTGAGGGCGCCGAAAGTATATGCGGGCTCGGGCAAGGTGCGCGGCACGCCGAGCTTGAAAACGCCCAGGGGTTTTGTGGTCGCGCCACCGAAATTCCGCGCGACCAGACGGCCGCGACCGGCGACATGCACCGTGTGCCGCCAGGCGCCGGCGGTCATGACGCCCGAGGCTCTGACCTCTCCGGAGACCGAGCCGAATCGCTGTTGCGGAAAAAGAACGATCGAATGGTCGGCGGTGCCGTCGGGCTGGGTATTCTGGAACAGATTGCTCGACCACTTGTCGCGCACGACCAGCGAGCGGAACACGCCGGCGCGCAACCGCCAATTCTGGGACAGCGACGTATTGGCGATGACGCCGAAGTTAGTATCGTCGGTTGTATTCTGGAACCAGTTTTGCATGTACATCACGTGACGCGGGATGCGCGGCGGCACTGTCGACCCCGTAGCGTAAATATTGGGCCGGGCGATGAGGTGGTCGATGGTTTTGCGGCTCCAGAAGGGCAAGATCTCGACATCCTCCGACGGTCGCCAGCGCGCCACGGCCGCCGCCAGAACATTTACCGGCCTAGCCGCGTAAGGCAGGTCATCTTGAGTGTAGCCAAGGCCGATGCTCATGCTTAGGCGTTCGGGAATGATCGGGATTTGTGAATCGAGCTCCGCGGCATACTTGGAATACGGCCCCTGCGTGACGACCAGACTGTCGATGCGCTTTTCACCCGGTATGCGCAGGCGCATATCGGCGATACCCGTGGGTGCCGGGAACGGATAGGACTGAGCGCTTAAGCCGACCCGAATACTCGAGCCCGTGACCAGCGTATTGGTGAAAATTTCGTAAGGGCCCGGGGTCTGCCGATCGAAATACAAGCCCTCTAGCCGCACGTTGCCAGCTTGCACCGGGTCGAAGCCGCGCACGTCCCGCGAAGTATAAAGGCCGATGGATTCATTGCCGACGGTGGTTCCGAAAGCGTCCTGGGCCGAGGTCAGGGCGTTTTCGGTGGCGCGTTGCGCCCTCGCCGCACCCGCGTCGATGGCCAGCGCCGAGAGCGCCACGGTCGCGCAAAATCCAAGCCTCAAGTTTCCCCCTTCGCCGTTCTCGGCCTATGGGCCCGACGTTTAACCCGAACAATTTCAGTCTCCGGCGACCCAAGGACGGCTATCGGATCAAATGATCGCCGGGTGCAGCTCATGGCTGAATGAAGGTTGGGCTCAGCTCAGGGTCCCACCGAGGCCGAGTGCGGAATGCCGGCACTCACCTTTTGAATCGGACCCCGGCCCGAAAAACGCGCCCCTGGAGGTCGTACAATGTCCCGTTGGCCAGCAGCGAATAGGACGGTGTTCCGCCCGGACCAGGAGCGCGCACGGCCGGATCCGTATTGGCGAGATTCTTGACATTGAAGAAGGCCTCCGTGGCGACCCCGGCATCGGCACTAGCCATGATCCGATAACTGAATGCGGCATCCAGGTAGACCGCACCGGCTATGTGATTGTCGTTGATCGTGGGGTTGGTGACGGTAGATGTCGGGCATCCGCTCGTACACTCTATAAACGAATTGTCGTAAACGCCAGAACTTAAACCGCGGGCGGACAATGTCGCGATATAGGGGTCGGCGGCATACGAGATCGAGCCCATCCAACGCCATTTGGGTGGACCGCCGCCAGCGTTTTCTCCGGCGGTATTGGTCGGAGCGTTGATACCGTTGCTTGAATAGTTCTTGATGTAGTGGGTTGCCAGGAACCGAACGGTGAGATTTCCCTCGCCGGTACCGATCAAATCCTCCAGCCGCGACCGGTAACTCGCTTCGATATCGAAGCCGCGCGCGTTTTGGGTGATCAAGTTGAAGGGTGTACTCTTGATCACGGTTATGACTTTCACGCCGGTTGCGTTGACGCCGCGAGTGATCGCCGCGCACAGATCCTGATTCCCGGTAAAGCAGTTATCGACGATCGCTTGATTCCCGATGTTGCCGATCGCATCGGCGATATCGATAATATAATAATCGAACGAGGTGCTGAAACCGGGCACAAAGGACGGCTGAAGGACAACGCCCAGCCCGGTTGTATCGGCCTTTTCGGGCCGAAGAAGGAGGTTCCCCGATGCCTCACCGCGGTATGAAATCGGCAAATTGCCGTTAAACGGATCGAGCACGGTATTGGTATTCGAGGTGCCGGCCTGGAACAACTCGGCAAGGTTCGGAGCACGGATGTCGCGCGAGCGCGTAACCCGGAACCGGAGATCATCGATCGGCGAGTAGGTCGTCCCGACTTTCCAGGTCGTGACGTAGCCGGACGTCGAGTAGTCCGTCCCGCGCGCCGCCGCGTTCAAATCCCACGCGCGAGCCCATGCCTGATCCTTGGCGACCGGGATGACGGTCTCGATAAATCCCTCTGTCACGGTATAGGAGCCGAAGCTGGGCCGGAAGTTTCCCGCAAATCCGTCGGTGGCTTGCGATTCCGAGTCAGAAATACCTCGAATCGACTCCTTCCGATGTTCAACACCCACCGCAACAGACACCGGCCCGGCCGGAACTGCGAAGGGCTCGCCTTGAAGCGTTGCCGCCCCTACGTCTTGGTTCAATCGTTCATAACGGTATGGATTGGACCTGATATAATTCAGCCCCGCCTGCGAGTTTACTCCAATTCCAAAAAGATTGTAAGGCACGCAACCTGTGGTCGGGTTGGTTAGCGTTGAACGACAAATGATGGCACCGGTGGTGGGACTGCGCACCGCGTCGATTGCCGCGGCGAAACGCGCCCTGCTTGTCGTAAGGATGTTCTCCGAGCTTCTACTAAAGCCCTTCTGGAAGTATGCATCCCACGCCCATTCCGAACTGAACGCCGCAATCTTCCCGTTGGCGCCGACCACATAACGATTGACGCTGCGGATGTTGTCGGTGGTGATCGTCGGAATGTCCTGATTCATGCTGCCCATCTGCAGCGTCGTCAACCCTAGGGCGACCACCCGCGCCGCAACCGCTGCCGGTATGAAAGCATTGTCGGCCTTGACCGTGATATTTGCCTGCTGGAACTGCGGGCAACAGGCGCTGTAGACCCGGTGGTTCGCCCATGAGGCCTGGAAGAAGGCTTCGAAATTATCGGTGATCTGATAGCTCGCGCGCGAGAAAACGCTCTGGTGCGATTCGAGGCTATCAATACTGTTGCCCTGTGAATCGCGTAATTGAGCGGACTTCCAGTCGCCGCCCTGCATGCTCGGGTCCCTGGTCAGAGGGCCATAATTGAACTGATACGGCATACCGCCGGGACCGAAGGCGGTGCCTTTCAGAGGACCGGATGTGATGAGCCCGCCTCGGGCGGCGTTGCTTAGCCCAACCTGGGGCAGTACCAGCCGCTCGGGAAGCCCGTTGGTCGCCGTATAGAGAGGGCTGAGCATGACCCCCCAGCCGGTCTGGTTCCATTCCCGATCCGAAATCAAGATGCCGTCTTTATGGCCAATTTCACCGCTCGCAAGAAAATGCCCGCGGTCATTTGCGAAGCCGGTGCCGGCCGTAAGGACTGTCTTCCAGTTTCGATTGTCACCGTATGAGGTGACGCCACCGGAAACCTCGCCTTTTATTCCGGTGTATCTCTTGTCGAGCACAAAATTAACAACGCCAGAGAGGGCATCAGACCCATAGGCGGCCGAGGCGCCGCCGGTGACAACGTCGACCCGGGAAACCAGCTCCTGTGGAAAATCGTTGACGTCGACGAGCCCCGTTATGACCGAGCCTACGGATCTTTGCCCATCGAGCAGAACGAGCGTTCGCGGGGAACCCAAGCTTCTCAGATTGAGGGCGTTGATGCCCGCGGTACCGGCGCTTACACTTGCTTGCGAGGTTGAGGGAGACAGGCTGCCTGAGAACGCCGGCAGGGTGTTGACAAAGTCGGCGACGTTGCCGGTCACCTGTTTTTGTATTTCTTCAATCCCCAGCACCGTGAGTGGGGTCGGCGCTTCATAGCCATCGCGTATGATACGCGTACCTGTGACCACGATTTCCTCAACCGAGGCAGTGGATTGGGCATTTTGCGCCGACGGGGCAGAAGCGATCTGTGCATATGCGGGCGAACCGCCGGCGACTAGGCCCGCGAGAATCAAGGGTACGGCGCTGACCGTGCCAACCAACTTTTTCTTAGCCCCGCGTGACTTAGCGACGGCGCCAATTCTTTGGAATTCGACGCCGACGGATTGATTCGGAATCATGAACTACGCCCCTTATTAGCTGACATTCCCTGGATGAACCCCAGTTTCGGGCAAAATCATAGCCATAAGGGCCGCCCCAGGCAACTGCGGGCCGAGTTTTCCTGGATTTATGGCCAGGTCCCTCTGAGCGAGGACTTTTCAGCCTGCCGACATCCTTGTTTCTCGTGATCAAGGCACACT
>CAMDRB010000014.1 GCA_945906455.1 Caenispirillum bisanense | reverse complement strand
ACCGGTCCGGACCGCGACTTCGTCCTCGGTCTCGGCGAGGGCGGCGCGGGCCGCCGCCAGTTGCGCCGTGGCTTCGTCGCGTTTGATCAGCAGCACCAAGGCGTCGGCGGCGCGAATGCTCTCGGAGACGGTTCGGTAACGCACGGCCTGGCGGGCCTGCTTTTTCAAAGATTCGAGTTGGGCTTCCAGAGCGACGATGACGTCGCCCAAGCGGTTGAGGTTGGTCTCGGCGGCCGCGAGGCGCAGCTCGGCCTCGTGGCGGCGGCTGTGCAGCCCGGTGATGCCGGCGGCCTCTTCCAGCAAATTCCGGCGTTGGGCGGGCTTGGCGTTGATGATCGCGCCGATGCGCCCCTGGCTGACGATGGCGGTCGAGCGCGCGCCGGTGGCGACGTCGGCGAACAACAACTGGACGTCCTTCGCGCGCACGTCGCGGCCGTTGACCTTATAGAGCGAGCCCTTCTCGCGCTCGATGCGCCGGGTGACCTCGAGGTCGTCGTGTTCGTTGAATTGGGCGGTGGCCTTGCGCGAGCCGTTGTCGAGGAATACCGAGACCTCGGCGATGTTGCGCGCGGGCCGGTCGCGGGTGCCGCCGAAAATGACCTCGTCCATCTCGCCGCCGCGCAACTGCTTGGCAGAGGTTTCGCCCATGACCCAGCGCAGGGCCTCGACCAGGTTGGATTTACCGCAGCCGTTGGGGCCGACAATCCCGGTTATTCCCGGTTCGATCAGAAGTTCGGTGGCATCGACGAAGGACTTGAATCCCGACAATCGCAGTTTTGAAAAGGCAACCAAAAGAACTTCTCCGCGTCGTCGGTGGTGTAGTTTTAGTGTCGCCCGGTTGGGCGCCTACTTAAGCTGCTTGTCGATGGCTTTCTTGAGCGTCTCGTAGTCGTTGCCTTGGACGAGTTCCTCGCCGACGAAGAAGCTGGGCGTGGACTGCACCTTGTACAACGTGACGGCCTTTTCCTGGACGTCCTGGATTTCCTTTAAGATAACCTGGTTCTTGAGGCAGGCATCGACGTCCTCGGAACTCATGCCGGCGAGCTGGGCGTAGCCGCGCAAGGGATCGAGCGGCTTCTCGGAGCGCATCCACTCGTTCTGATTCTTGAACATCAGGTCGATCATGGTCTTGCCGCGGTCGCTCGGCGCGCAGCGTGCGAGCAGCGCCGCGCCCGTGGCGAGACCATCGAGCGGGAAATCGCGGTAGACGAACTTGATCTTGCCGGTGTCGATGTACTCTTGCTTGAGGCGCGGGAAATCGACGGTCTGGAATTGAGCGCAGTGCGGGCAGGTGAGCGAGGCGTACTCGATCACGATGACCTTGGCGTTGACGTTGCCTTGCACGAATTCCTTATAAACCGCGGGCGCCTTAGCGGCGTCGGCCGCGAACGCCACGGTCGGGGCGCCGAGGGCCCAGAGCAGCGATGCGCCGGCCAGAAATGTCGCGGACCTGCGCGTGGTTTTGGCGATGATTTTCAAGGTGTCCTCCTCAGAAGGGCTTTAGACATCAGCAAGGCTTTAGAGATTAGTTCAAATTAGGCAGTGTCTTTGGTCTCTTTATGTTGGCGCGTGATCTGATCGGAAAACCGGAACCCACTTTTCCGGATCACGCGCTAGATGATGGGGTTGCATACCAACATCCACACCATTTGTGGAGGATTTTAGACACCCGACCGTAACCCTTGGAAAACCGCCAGTTTTTAGGCTTCCACGGGCGTGGCGCACGACCGGGCGGCGGGGGTTTTCCGAGAATCGGGGCGCGATTGCGCCGGGCCGGCCGGCCTACTTAAGCTGCCCTACTTAAGCTGCCCTACTTAAGCTGGCGGTCGATGGCCTGCTTGAGCGCTTCGTAGTTGTCGCCCTCGATCTTCGCTTCGCCGACAAAAAAGGTCGGCGTGGCCTGCACCCGGTAGAGCGTGCCGGCGGTTTTCTGAACCGCCTTGATCTCGTCGAGGATGGCGGAATTCTTCAGGCAGGCGTCGATGTCGGCGGGCGCCATTCCGGCAAGCTGGGCATAGCCGCGCAAGGGATCGAGCGGCTTCTCGGCGTGCGCCCACTCGTGCTGACTCTTGAACAACATGTCGATCATGGCTTTGCCGCGGTCGCCGGGCGCGCAACGCGCGAGCAGCGCAGCGCCCGTGGCCAGGCCGTCGGTGGGATAGTCGCGGTAAATGAACTTGATCTTGCCGGTGTCGATGTAGTCGGCCTTCAGGCGCGGAAAGCTCTTGGTGTGGAAGTCCGCGCAGAAATGGCAGGTGAGCGAGGCATATTCGATGACCACCACCTTAGCCGCGGCATTGCCCTCGATGAACTCCCGGTACACCGGCGCATCGGCCGCGAGCGGCGAACGCTGGAGCGAACCGGCAAGGGTCGCGGCCATCATAACGGCGGCAGTCCGGCGCGTGATCATCATCGGTGTCCCCGAATTCTTATCGAAGTGGCAGCCTAACTTCGCCCGCGGCGCTATGTCGCCAAGGGATCGCAGATCATTTCAATGGTGCAGCCCGCGGCGCTATCGGCGATCTGGACGCGAAAGCCGTGCAGCTTTGAGATCGCCGCAACCAGGCTCAGGCCCAGCCCCATGCCGGTGGTATTGCGGCTGCGTTCGGCGCGGTAAAAACGGCGGAACACGGCCTCGCGCTCGGGCGCCGGGATGCCGGGGCCGGTATCGGCAACGCGCAGCATGATATTTTCATCGCTGTGAACCAATTCGACGGCCACGGTTCCGCCGGGCGGCGTGAACTTGACGGCATTGTCGATCATATTGGAGATCGCCTCGAACAACAGGTCGCGGTCGCCGCGCAGGACCGAGTGTGGAACACCACGCGACGCCAGCGTGACGCCCTTGTCCTCGGCCGCGGGCTCGTACAATTCAATGGCGGCGGAGACGATGTCGCCCAAATCGACTTCACCGAAGGCGGCGTTGCGCTGGTCGTGCTCGATGGCGGCGATGCGCAAGAGCGCCGTGGTCACGCCCAAGGCCTGGTCGATGCCGGTGATGCTCTTATCCACGGCGGCGCGCAGCTCCTCGACCGAAACGGCGTGATCGCGGCCGCGCTCCAAAGCGGCGCGGACCCGGGTCAAGGGCGTGCGCAGATCATGGGCGATGTCGTCGCCGACCCCCTTGACCTCGCCCATCAGTTGCTCAATCTGGTGGAGCATGGCATTGATGATGCCGACCAGCTTGTCGAAATCGTCGCTGGTCCCGCGGCTGGGCAGGCGTTGGTTGAGATGGCCCGCCATGATCCGCTGCGCCATGCGGTGAATTTCCTCGATCCGGTTCTGGGTGCGCATGCTCAGGATCGCGCCGCAGATCAGCGCCAAGACCATGGCCGGCGGCAGCGCCAAGATCAGGAGATTCAAGACGCCCTGTTGCAGGGGCACGAAGTCCTCGAAACCACGCGCGACGATATAGTGATTGCCGTTGCTGAGGATGGTGCCGACGGCGTGGGCGATTTGCACTTCGGCGCCGTGCTCATCCTCGCGTTCGGCGACCACCTCATGGATCTTCATATCGGGGACGAAGCCGTCGGGGTAGACCCGCAGGTTGCCGGCAATCAGCTGCTTTTCCCGGTCGTACAGCCCGCCCAGGCGCACGCGCCGGGGATCTTGCAACATGCGCGCCCGGATGCGCACGAGCGCGTTGTCCGGATCGTCGGCGACGGCGCCCTCGACCTCCTGGATCAAGGCGGCGTCGATCCGCGTTTCGTTGGCCGAGACGGCGACATTGTAGACAAACGCTACCAGCACCAGGGCCGCGGTGACGAAAACCGCGGAGATGGTCAGCGTCCACCGGAAGGTGGAGGTGCGTATGAAATCAGGTAGGCGCACGCAATATGAATCCTGTACCGCGAACACTATGAATCACCGGACTTTCGCCCTGACTGTCGACCTTGCGCCGCAACCGCCCAATGTGAACATCGACCAGGTTGGTGCGCGGGTCGAAGCGGTAGTGCCAGACTTCCTCGAATAGCATGGTGCGCGTCACGACCTCGCCGCTGTGGCGCATCAGGTATTCGAGCAGCTGAAATTCCCTGGGCAGAATATCGAGGCGGCGCGCCCCGCGCACCGCCTTGCGGTCGATGAGATCAAGCGTCAAGGGCCCAACGCGCAGGACCGTCAGGCGCGGATCGGCGGGACGGCGCAATAGCGCATCGACCCGCGCGCTCAGCTCGACAAGCGCGAAGGGTTTGGTCAGGTAGTCATCGCCGCCGGCCTTCAAGCCGCGAACCCGGTCATCGACCTCGGCCAGCGCGCTCAAGACCAAGACCGGCGTCTTGATGCCGTTGCTGCGGATGTTCTCGACGATCGAGAGGCCGTCGACTTCGGGCAGCAGGCGGTCAATGGTCATGACCTGGTAATCGCCGCTGACTGCCCGGGCCAAGCCGTCGTTGCCGGTGGCCGCCCAATCGACCTGGAAGCCATGGGAGGACAGTTCGGCGACAATTTCGCCGGCGGTCTCCGGATCGTCTTCGATGACAAGGACGCGGGTGGTCATGCGCGGCTCTTCAATCGGCCGCCGCTTTAATGGCTCAAGCGGCGCGCGGGGCCTCATCCTACGCCAGCCGGCGGCCGCGCCGGAGTCCCAACTTTGCCCCGGGCGGTCCCCGGGGCAAGGGCCTCAATATTGCCGGGGCTTCAATACTGGTAGACGACGAAGGCGCTGAAACTCAATTGGCTCGCGGAACCCACCAGCCGCACCAGCGGACTGTCAGCGGCGGCGCCCATGAGACGCTTGTAGCCGGCACTGCCGACCACCGACCAGCGCGGGGCGATGGTGTAGTTGCCGCTGAGATTGAGCGCGACGTCCTTGAACGCCGCGCCGGGCCTAAATACCGGGTATCCCGAGGCGGCGGCCTGGGCCGCCGTCACCCCGAAGTAGGAGCGCATATAGGGCCCGCTGGCCCAGGTGCCGGCAACGCCGGCGCCGACGGCAAAACGTTCGCCACGGATGAAAGGCTGGGTCAGATCGATCGTGACCAGCGCCCCGCCGTGGCCGCTGACAACATCATGGCGCGCGCGCAAGCGCAGCCGCGCGCTGCCCGGCAGGGCGTAGCTGGCGAATGCCCCCAACTCCAAGGCCGTGCCGACGCCGCCCATGCCCATCAGCTTGGTGCTCGCACCTTCACCGCGGCCGAAATTGACGCTGGCGAGCGGACCGATGCGGAGCGATCCGTTACCGAGGCGCGTATTCGAATCAAACAGTCGATTGAAGGCCGTGAACTTCACTTCGTTGTTGTCGACTTCGAGAATATCGCGGTAGCGCAACGACACCACCGGCACGGCGCTGATCTTGCTGTGATCGCTGCCTTCATAGTCGGGGTTGATCGAAGGACCGATCCCGAGGCTGACGCGGGTGACATCGGCGGGCAGCAGGTCGACGGCGATTTGCAGCATGTCGGTGATGCCGGTGGCGGCGCGCTCAAGGCCTTGGGCGCGCGCGGCCGACAGCGGAGAAGCCGCGGCGGTAAGAACCAAAGCCGCGGCGGAGAGTCGAATAGTGGATGTGCCGATCATGTGCGTCATTGCCCCAATTTGTGCCCAACTCAGGTTCCACGTTACCCGCTGCGTGGTCCAGACCAAGCAGAATCATTGCATCTCCCCATCAACGCGGCTCGCGGTTTCGCCGTTGCAAGGCTTGGCCAAGTTTCGCGAGGGCCGCCTTCACGGGCTCCGAGGCAACGGCCGAAATCTGCTGCTCGACCTCGGCCTCGGCCTCGGCCGGCAAGGGTTCTAGGGGCCGGATGCGCGGTGCCGGCGGCGGCATAGGCCCCTGGACCGCCTGGACCTGGGTTACGGCTTCGTAGCCGAAGAAGCGGTTGATGCGGGCGATGATCGCCGGGAGCTTCAGCTGCAGCAACGCCGCCGCCGCGCCGTGGGCGACGCGCAAGTGCAAGGTCGCGCCGGCATTGCGCCCGCGCGGATACTTCACTTCCAAAGGGCAGGCAAAGGCCGACAATTCGGCGCCGACAATCGCCGGCCAGTGGCTGAGGATTTCGGCGCCGGTAAACCCGCGCTTGCCCAGGGCCGGGCGGGTCAGGCGTCCGGTCAGCGTTCCGATATTAATCGGCCCCTGGCGCCAGCGGTGCGACTTCGCCGCAGTGTCCTCCGCCGGAGCGCGCTTGACCGGTCGGGCGGGTGATCGGGGCGGGCGGGTTCCGGACTTGAGCGTGGGCGTCATTGCGCAAGCTTACCCGATCATTTCCGGCACTTGAATGGTTAACGCGGCCCGGCGCATTCTGGCGCCCGCATCCATGGCCAAAACCTCGCCCGCGCGCAGCTCGACACAACGGTCACGGCCCCAGCGCGCCGTCCCGGCCGCCGGCCCCGATTCCGGGCTGCTGCTCGCCTGGTACGACCGCCATCGCCGGCGCCTGCCGTGGCGCGCTCTGGCGGGCGAGCATCCCGATCCTTACGCCGTCTGGCTCTCCGAGGTCATGCTCCAGCAAACCACGGTGACGGCGGTGAAGCCTTATTTCGAGAGTTTTCTCGCGCGCTGGCCGAGCGTTCTGGAACTGGCGGCGGCGCCGGTGGCCGAGATCATGACCGCCTGGGCCGGGCTCGGCTACTACGCCCGGGCGCGTAATCTGCATCGGTGCGCGGGCGTGGTGGCATCGGAACTGGGCGGAAGATTCCCGGGTACCGAAGAGGCCTTGCGCGCGCTGCCCGGCATCGGGCCCTACACCGCCGCCGCCATCGCCGCCATCGCCTTCGGCCGGTCCGCGGTTGTGGTCGACGGCAATGTCGAACGCGTCATGGCCCGGCTGTTTGCCGTCACCACGCCGCTTCCCAAGGCCAAGAATAAACTGCGCATCCTGGCCGCGCGCCTGACACCCGAACTTCGCGCCGGTGATTACGCGCAAGCCGTGATGGATCTGGGCGCGACCATCTGCACGCCGAAGTCGCCGGCCTGCGTGATCTGTCCGTGGAAAGATGGATGTCAGGGCCGCAAAGCCGGCATCGCTGAAACCTTGCCCCGCAAGGCCAAGAAGCTTGAGCCGCCGCTGCGCCACGGCGTGGCGTTTTGGATGATGCGCGCCGACGGTTGCGTGGCCCTGCGCCGGCGTCCGCCAAAGGGTCTGCTCGGCGGGATGACCGAGGTGCCGGGAAGCCTCTGGCGTCCGGCCACGCCCGCGCCACCACGGCCGATCGATGAGCCGCCGGTGAAGGCGAAATGGCGCCTGCTGCCGGGCGTGGTCAGCCATACCTTTACTCACTTTCGCCTGGAACTGACCGTGCGAACCGCCGCGCTTACGCCCGCGCAGGTCCGCAAATTGGGCGCCGATGTGATTTGGACGCCGCTCGCGGCGATTGGCCGGGCCGGGCTGCCCAGCGTCATGGCCAAGGTCGCCACTCATGCCATGAGGGCCATGCCATGAAAGCCATTCGAGTCCCCCCGCTACCACCGGCGGCATAATTGGTGGAAATTGTCCGTCGGACGCCAACCACGTCATCTGCGGCTGGCATTCGACCTCAATCTTCAAATTTCCCCGGCCGTCTAAGGGGTGAACGCGAACCCGTAAAGACTCGGCGTTCAGGTAGGCCAATGCCAATCGTGCGGGAGAGGGGCGTTCAGGGCCGTTTTCGCGGTGAGCAAGGAATGAGGAATATTGCCGGGAGGCAATGGTACAGGTGATATTGTTGAGCGGGCCAAGCGAGGTTTAGTTAGAGTAGTCTTGATACGAGAAAGACCGGGCGAGGAGGTAAGAATATGCGGCACTTTTCCATGGGCGTAGCGACGGTGGCATTGGTCGCCGGCATGATGGTTCAGTCCGCCGAAGCCGCTTCCAAAAAACCGGCGGACATTCAAGAGGGCCATCGCCTGTTCCAGCAGGCCTGTAGTGTATGTCATTCACCGACAGCGCACGAGCAAACGCCGGCATTGGCCGAAGCCCCGGCGCTGACCAAAGAAGCCGTCGCGGGTAGAGACCGCGACATTCTGGACGTCATCAAGAACGGCCGCGACAAAAAAATGCCGGGTTTCAAGTACGCCCTAAAAGACCAAGAAATAGACCAGATTGTCGCTTATCTGAACACGGTCAGCGCGATCACGGGCCCAGCCGTTCCGAAGCCATTGCCGGCGAAGCCGATCTTGCATGAGGGCAAGTTGCTGCTGACAGGCACGGTCAAGTCAGCGCGCGGCGAACCCATGGAAGGCGTGAGCGTCGCGGCGCGGATCGACGGTCAAGCGATCACCGTTGCCGTCCTCACCGATAAGGACGGTACCTATTATTTTCCACCCATGGCCGGCGCGACCTATCGCCTGTCGGCGCAGGCCATCGGCTTTGAAGCCGGTCGCGCCGAAGTCAAACTGAACGCGGCGGTGGCGCGTCAAAACTTCACGATGAAAGAAACCGCGGACTTCATCCCGCAACTCACCGGCGCGCAGTTCATGGAAGCGCTGCCGCTCGATACGCCGGCGCGCCGGCGGATGCGCGACATATTCGGCCATGCTTGCACCACCTGCCATTCGATCTCGCTCGCGATGCGGCATAAATTTGATGCTGCCGGCTGGGAATCGATTATCAACCTGATGGCTCGTCAGTCGGGAGACGGTGTCCTGAGGGAGGACGTGGACAAGTGGATCGATCATTTCAAGCCAGAACTTGTCGCCTATCTGACCGAGATGCGTGGTCCAGGTCCGTCGCCAATGAAGTTCAAGGTTCCGCCCCGTCCAACCGGCACCGCTACGCTGATGGTGCAATACCTGTACCAGATGCCGCTAGAGGAATTCGGCGGCTACGCGATCGACGACGGCATGGATTGGTCAAAGGGCACGCCGAGTATCTCGATGGGTGCGCGCGGCGCTCACGATACATCGATCGATTTCGATGGCAGCCTCTGGACGACCTATTTTCCAAAAAGCACTAGACGCACCTACGCCCGCATCGACACACGGACCGGTGAACATACCGACTTCAAGCTACCCGCGCGCGCCCGCGAAGGCTCTGGGTCAGGGGAGACCGCCGCACAGCGCGGGGAAGAAAGTCTTGCTGCCGCGGGTGGCAATAGCGCCGCCGTTACGTCGCATGGCATCATGCGGACGCCCGACGGCAATATGTACATCAACCTCACCGGGTACAGCACGCCCGCCAGCTTGGGTTTGATCCACACCAAAACCGGGGAAATCGAGATCTTTTCGCCGCCGAAAGGCATGTCCAGCGTGGGCGGCCACGTCGATTTTGACGGCAAGGGCTATGCCTGGGCGGCCGCAAACGACGGCGCGCTGCGTTTCGATCCCAGAACTGGGGAATGGAAAGCTTTCAAATCGCCGGTGGGTCCACGTGAAGGCGGCTTCACTTACGGTGTCGCAGGTTTGCGGGATGGCGGCGCGTTTTGGGCGCAAATCGGAGCGAATAGAGTATCTTACACCGACGCGGCGGGATCGCCGGCGAAAGAACTCAAACTGCCGGAAGTGTCCTACATCTCCGAGAAAGATATCACCCCTGAGGATCGGGTGTTCTATGCCAATACCCTTGCGGGTGTTCAGACCGGACCAGCCTGGCACCAGGGTCCGCGCCGGATCCAAGCCGATAAAGACGGCGAAGACGTTTGGGCCGGCACGTTGATCGGCGGCAATACGCTGTATCACGTCAATAGCCGTACGCTGGAACAGAAGGTCCACAAGCTGCCGGAGGGCGCTTACGGCGCTTACATGCCGGTGATAGATAAAGATCACAACGTGTGGGTCGGCATGCAAGGTTCGGCGAACGTCGGGAAGTTCGATCCAAATACGGAACAATGGACTTTGTATCCGTGGGCAACGCGCGGTGCCGCTACGCGCCATTTGTCCCTGTATGACCGTCCCGATGGCGTGACCGAAATCGTCGCCGCACTGTGGGGGACGCCGACCTCTGGACGCATGGTCATTCGCCGTCAAAGCGAGATTGATCGTCTGAAGGCTCAGATCAACGCAGCCGGACGCTAGGGGTTTCATCTCGTGGTGTCCGAGCCGTGCACTGAGGTGACGCGGCGAGGTCGCCTAGGTCTCGTTAGTGAGCGGAGCGCGCGTACAAAAGCTAGCGCCCCGCCGTAGCCGCGAAGCGGCGAAGGCAGGCTGGCAGAACTCACGCCGACGAAATTTTTTCTCCGAGATGTCTGGCCGGCGCCCCGCGTCGGAACCCGCGCTTCTATTCGCCGGGCTGGACCTGGCCTTCTGCGCCAGCCCGCGCCGACTTTGCGCGGCGCTTGCCGAGCCGGCCGACCCACGCCTCAAACCGGGCCACATAGACGAACACCACCGGCACGACCAGCAGGCAGAGCCCCGTCGAGGTTATGAGGCCGCCGATCACGGCGGTTGCCATGGGCTGGCGGAAACTGGAGTCCTCGCCGAGCCCAAAGGCAATCGGTAGCATGCCGGCGATCATCGCCAGCGTCGTCATGACGATCGGCCGCGCCCGTTTGTGACAGGCGTCGATCAGGGCCTCGTCGATCGGCATGCCGCGCTCGCGCGTATTGATGATGGCGTAATCCACCAGCAGGATCGAATTCTTGGTGACGATTCCCATGAGTGTGATGAGGCCGATCATCGCCGGCACGCCGAGCTCGATGTTTCCGATCAGCAGCGCGAACAACGCACCGCCGGAGGCAAGCGGAATTGCCGAGAGGATGGTCACCGGCTGCAGGAAGTCGTGGAACAGCAGCACCAGCACGCAGAAAATGCATAGAAACCCGGTGACCAGGGCGACCTTGAAACCGCTCATAAGTTCGCCGGCGAACTCGGCATCGCCGATGCGGATCATGCGCACACTATCCGGCAGTCCCCTAATCGCGGGCGAGGCCATGGCCTGGGCAAGCGCTGCGCCCAGCGGCGTGCCGTTGAGGTCGGCGCTGACGTTGACGTAGCGGCTGCGGTCAAAGCGATCGATCTGGACCGGGCCGTTTTCCAGCGCGATCTCGGCGACGCTGGAAAGGGGCACAAGGCCGTTGCGGCCGGGTACGCGCAGATCGGCAATGGTGTCCAAGTCCGTGCGCGCGGCTTCGGGGATGCGCACGCGGATATAGATCTGGCGGGTATCGAGATTGAGCTTGGCCACCATCGGATCGAAATCGCCGGAGGTGGCCACGCGCAAAGTATCGCCGATGCTGGCGGTGGTGACGCCCCGTTCCGCAGCGAGCTGCGGGTTGGGACGCACGACGATCTCGGGCCGCTCGAGGTTGGCGGTGGAGGTGACGTTGGAGAGCGTTCCGATTGTGCGCAGTTCGCGCTCGAGCGCGCGGACGCTGGCGATCAGCGCGGCACGGTCGGCGCTGGCGAGAGAAAGCTGCAGCTTCTCGCCCTGGCCGCCGAAGCCGACATCAAAGCGCGCGCCCGGCACTTGCTGCAGCGCCTTGCGGGCGGCGATGTCGATTTGCTTTTGCGGCGGGCGTTCGTCGCGGGGCGCGAGGATCAGCAGGAGCGAGGCGCGGCGTACTTCGCCGCCGCCGCCGCCCGCGAACGGGCCGCCGCCACCAAACCCGCCGGCGCCAGCGGTGGTGAAGACGTCCTTTACGCCCGGGATTGCCCGCAGCACGGCCCTGGCTTGTTCCGCCGTCTCCAGGGTGCGCGCGAGATTGCTGCCGGGCGGAAGTTCGACGCGGACGCTGGTGAGTCCGCTGTCGGCTTGGGGAATAAATCCCGTCGGAATGAACGGTAGGAGGGCAATCGAGACCGCGAAGAAGGCGCCCGCGCCCGCGAGCGTGGTTTTGCGATGGCGCAAGCACCAGTCCACGGCCTTCAGATAACGCCGCATGACCGGCCCGTTGGTGTCGTCGGCCCGGTGTTTGGGCTTGAGGAAACGCGAGGCGAGTAACGGCGTCAGCATCCGGGCCACCAGAAGCGAGGCGAGCACGGCGACGACGACAGTCCATCCGAATTGCTGGAAGATCAGGCCGGGCACGCCGCTCATGAGAGCGGTGGGGAGAAAGACCACGACCAGGGTCATGGTCGTGGCGATGACGGCGAGCGCGATTTCGTTGACCGCGTCCTCGGTGGCCTTTTTCACCGACTTGCCCGTGAGCACATGCCGCTCGACGTTTTCAATTTCCACAATAGCGTCGTCGACAAGAATGCCGACGAGGACCGCAAGCGCCAGCAACGTCAGCGTGTTCAAGGAGTAGCCCAGCCACTGCATCACGGCGAAGGCGGGCAGGATGGAAAGGGGAAGCGCGGCCGCGGAGATCAGGGTCGCGCGCCAGTCGCGCAGGAACAGCCAGACGACAAGTACGGCGAGGATCGCGCCTTCGAACAGAAGGTGCATAGATCCACGATACTGCGCGAGGGTGAAGATGGTGGTATCGAACACCGGCGTAATGGTGAGGGTGGGCTCGCCTTTGACCAGCGTTTGCATGGCCTCGGTCACCCCTTTGGAGATCGCGACCTCGTCGTAACCCCGCGAGCGATAGACGCGAAAACCCACAGCCGGCCGGCCATTGAGAAGCGCGGCTTGGGTGCGTTCGCCGGTGCCGTCGGTGATGGTGGCGACCTCGTCCAGCCGCACGTTGCGCCCGCTGGGAAGTACGATCGGCAAAGCGCCGAGTTCCGCCGCCTGACGGGCGAGAGCGATGGTTCGCACCGACTGTTCCGCACCCCCGATCTGGGCGCGCCCGCCCGAAGTTTCCTGCTGCACCTGACGCAGCGCGCGAGATACCTGGGCGGCGGTAATGCCGAGCCCCGAAAGGCGCACCGGATCGATCTCGACGGTGACTTCGCGGCTAACACCGCCAATGCGCTCGACGCGGCCGACGCCGGGCACGCCGAGCGCGGCGCGTGTGACGATGTCGTCGACGAACCATGACAGCGCTTCTTCGTCGAGCGAACTGGAAGTCACGCCGAAGCTGAGGAGAGCCTGGCCCTGGATCAATTGGGCGGACACGATCGGCGGCTGCAGGTCGCTGGGCAGATCGCCGCGGGTCTGATCGACGGCGTTCTTGGTTTCAGCGAGGGCGTCGGAAAGGCTCTTGTTGATCTGGAACTCGACGTTGTAGCTCACCCGGCCGGTGGTGATGGTGGTGCGGATGTGGCGCAAACCTTGCAGGGTTGCGAGCGAGTCCTCGACCCGGCGCGCGACCTCGGTTTCAAGCTGGGCGGGTGCTGCGCCCGGCAGCGAAAGCGTGACGTTGATCACGGGAAAGTCGATGTCCGGGAAGTTCTGGATGGGCAGTCGCGCGAAGCCCCAAAGGCCCGCGAGCGCGAGCAGGGCGAACAGCATGACGGTGGGAACCGGGTTGCGGATCGACCAGGTGGCGAAGTTCATTTTGCGGCTTCCGGCGCGGGTGCTGCCACGCGCACGGCGTCACCATCGTTGAGAAAACCGGACCCGCGAACGGCAATGCGCGCATTTTCGTCGAGGCCGCTGATGATTTCCACGTCGCTGCCTTCCCTGCGGCCGGTTTCCACCGGGCGCAACCGGACTGTCGCGACAGCCGCATGGGGATCTTTGAGCTCGAGCACATAGGTGCGGCCGTCGCGCAAGACCACGGCCTCCGCCGGAACAGCCAGCGCCGACCCTTCGCCGATGGCAATGCGGCCGGTGGCGTACATGCCGGCGCGGGCTTGGGAGATCGCCTCGACGTCGGCGTAAACGAACGCGAGGCGGGTGTCCTGACTGAGCGTGGGTGCGGTCTGGCGGACGGTTGCCGAGGCTTGCGCACCGTTGGGAAGGGCGATGCGCACGGTCTGGCCGGGCCCCACTTGCATGAGTTGTTTCGCGGAAAGTTCGCCCCGCCATTCCAAGCGGTTCTGGCGCACCAGTCTGAAAAGCTCCTGCCCGGTCGAGACAACGCTGCCCAGGGTGGCGGTGCGCGCGCTCACGGCGCCATCGTCGGGTGCGACGATATCGGTGTAGCGAAGCTGGAGACGTTTCGAATCTAACAGCGCCCGGGTGGTCTTCGACTGGGTTTCGAGCTGCAGAATATTCTGGTCGCTGATGAAACCGTTGTTCTTCAGGGTCAACGCACGTTTGTAGTTCGCCTCCGCCTGTTCGAAATTCGCGACCAGGACGGCTTCGTCGGCGCGCAGCAGCGCCGGATTTATCCGCGCGAGCACCTGGCCTTTTTTCACTTGATCGCCGACGTTGGCCAGGATCTCGGTGATCTGGTAGCCGCTGATCTGCGCGCTGATGATCGCTTCCTGCCACGGCGCGATGGCGCCCGAGACTTCGATGATCTGCGGCCAGACGACGCGGCGGGGCGACGCGGCCGTCACCGTCAGCACCGGCGGGGCGGCCGTTGTCGCCGGAAGCGGTGGGCCGGGGCGCAAGGCAATCAATGTGGCGACGATCAGACCGACGGCAGCGAAACCGCCGACGATGATGAACTTACGGCGAAAAGCGTGAAGCCCGCGACCCTGGGTCATGGTCGATAAATACGGAGGCTCGCCGCGCCGCGCCGCCTCGGACAGCCCCTTGGACATGTTGGTCATACAATCTATTCCGCACAGCCATCGACCCCGGACACTTTACAAAGGTTATAAAGGGCAACCGGGGCTAGGAAGATCCAGGATAATTACAACCTGGAAATTAGCACATTGCGGCGTCCCAATAATGGCGCCTATTGATTAAGCCCAGATTCACCCGCCGGGTTCACCGTTTGCTGCGCCTGCAGAGTCACACAAGACATTGATTCTTATATAAAAATCAGCGTCTATCCGCAGCATTTAGTCGCGCCGTCCGGGAAATGTGGGATAGTATATCGCGGTAGCCGTTTTTGTTCTTGGGGACACCATGACCGACAAAAAATCCGACGCCGCGCACGAGACCGCCAAGGCCGAACTGCGCGAAGCGGCGCTCGCCTATCACCGCTTGCCGACGCCGGGGAAATTGTCGGTGGTCGCCAAGAAGCCCTTGGCCAATCAGCGCGACCTGGCCTTGGCCTACTCGCCGGGAGTCGCCGCGGCTTGCGACGCGATTGTCGCCGATCCGCGCGAGGTCGATACCGTCACCGGGCGCGCCAATCTGGTTGGCGTCGTCACCAACGGCACCGCCGTGCTCGGCCTTGGCGCCATCGGCCCCTTGGCGGCCAAGCCGGTGATGGAAGGCAAGGCCGTTCTCTTCAAGAAATTCGCCAACATCGACGTCTTCGACATCGAGATCGCCGAGAACGATCCGCATAAGCTGGTGGAGATCATCGCCGCGCTGGAGCCGACCTTCGGCGCCATCAACTTGGAGGACATCAAGGCGCCCGAGTGCTTCATCGTCGAGAGCGAGCTGCGCAAGCGCATGAAGATCCCGGTGTTCCACGACGACCAGCACGGCACCGCCATCGTCGTCGCCGCCGCGGTCATCAACGGCCTCCATTTGCTCAAGAAAGACATTGCTAAAGTGAAGCTGGTGTCGACCGGCGGCGGCGCGGCCGGAATCGCTTGTCTCAACCAACTCGTCGATCTCGGCCTTAAGCGCGAGAACGTCATCCTCTGCGACCATCTGGGCGTGGTCTTCAAGGGCCGCACCCAAGACATGACCGATCAGAAAGCCGAATACGCCTCGGACACTAAGGCCCGCACATTGGCGGAAGCGATGCCCGGGGCGGACGTGTTTCTGGGCCTCTCGGCGCCCGGGATCGTTACGCAAGACATGGTGCGCGCCATGGCCAAGCGACCGTTCATCCTGGCGCTGGCCAATCCCGAGCCGGAGATTTTGCCTGAACTCGCGCGCGCCGCCGCGCCCGACGCCATCATCGCCACCGGGCGTTCGGATTTCCCCAACCAAGTGAATAACGTCCTTTGCTTTCCCTACATCTTTCGCGGCGCGCTGGACGTCGGCGCCACGACCATCAACGACGCCATGAAAATCGCCTGCGTCGAGGCCATCGCCAAGCTCGCGCGCGGCGCTTCCTCCGACGTCGCGGCGGCGGCCTACGGCGGCGATCAGTTGCGCTTCGGCGCGGACTATCTGATTCCCAAGCCCTTCGATCCGCGCCTGGTATCCGAGATCGCGCCGGCGGTTGCTAAAGCGGCCATGGACACCGGTGTAGCCGCGCGACCGATCACGGACTTTGAAGCCTACAAAGGCAAGCTGCAGCAATTTGTCTACCGCTCGGCCTTTGTCATGAAGCCGGTCTTCGACCAGGCGCGCAGCCTACCCAAGCGCGTGGCTTTTGCCGAAGGCGAGGATCAGCGCGTGCTATTCGCCGTCAAGGCACTGCTCGACGACAGCATGGCTAGGCCGGTCTTGGTGGGCCGGCCCGAGGTGATTGCCCAGCGCGCGCGCAAGATGAGCCTGGGCATCGCGCCCGGCACCGACTTCGAGGTGGTGAACCCGGAGGACGACGCGCGTTACGGTGATTACTGGCGGCACTACCACCAGCTCATGGAAAGGAAGGGCGTCTCGCCCGACACCGCGCGCACCGTCGTCCGCACCAACTCCACCGTCATCGCCGCGCTGATGGTGGCGCGCGGCGACGCCGACGCCATGATCTGCGGGACCTTCGGCGAGTATCACTGGCACCTCAAATATCTCACCGACATTTTCGGCCTGGCCAAGGGCGCGCACCGCACATCGGCTTTAAGTCTACTGGTGCTCGACGACGGGCCGGTGTTCATTTGCGACACCTTCGTCACCGAGGACCCCAGCGCTGAGGAAATCGCCCAGGAAACCGCGCGCGCCGCGCAAAAAGTGCGCGACTTCGGCATCAAGCCCAAAGTGGCCTTGATCGCCACCTCCAACTTCGGCGCGCGCTCGACGCCGGCCTCGCGCAAAATGCGCCGCGCCTTGAAGCTGTTGTTGGACGAACACCCCGATTTGGAGGTGGAAGGCGAGATGCAGCCCGACGTTGCGCTCGACGAGGCCCTGCGCCTGCGGATTTTCCCCAATTCAAAGCTCAAAGGTGCTGCGAACTTGCTGGTGATGCCGACGCTGGAGGCCGCCAACATCGCGCTCAACCTGGTGCGTTCGCTGGCCCATGGCTTGCCCGTGGGTCCGATCCTTTTGGGCATCGCCAAGCCCGCCCATATCACCACGCCGTCCGTGACCGCGCGCGGGCTGGTGAACCTGGCGGCGATCGCGGTGGTCGATGCGCAGGTGGCGAAGGGGTGAGACTCGGGGCGGCGGCGCGGCACTCCCTACCAGCGCTTCATCCGCGAGGCTCCCGAGCGGGCCGTGATTGTGCTAAATGAGGACCGTGGACAAGACTTCAAACGCGCACTCCATGCCCGCCGTCTCCCGCCGTCTTGTGCTCGCCGCCGGATGTGGCCTGATGATCGCGCCGCCGGCTGCGCGCGCGGCTGGCCCCGGCGTGACCGACGCCACCTTGACCCGCGGCAACGCCTCGGAGCCCGCGACTCTTGATCCCCACAAATATAACACCTCCTACGACGCCGCCATTATCGGTGACTTGTTCGAGGGACTTGTGACCTATGACGCCGCCGGCCAGCCGGTGCCGGGATTGGCTTTGACGTGGGCGGCCAGCCCCGACGGCAAACGCTATACTTTCCATCTCCGCCCGAATCTTGTGTGGTCCGACGGCACCGCGCTCACGGCCGAGGACGCAGTGTTTTCCTTCCGCCGACTGCTCGACCCCAAGATCGGTTCGGTGTTCGCGCCGATGCTCTACGTCGTCAAGAACGCGCGCTCCATTAACGCCGGCACGGCGGCGCCCGAGACCCTCGGCGCGAGCGCGACGGATCCCGCAACCGTCGTTCTGGAGCTGGATAACCCGGCGCCTTACTTGCCGCAAATTCTCGCCTGCGCTTACGCGAGCCTGGTGCCGCGTCACGTCATCGCGGCCCGCGGCGACGCTTGGATCCAGCCGGCAACGATGGTCACCTCGGGCGCCTACACGCTTGAATCCTGGGTAACCCAGGAAGCCGTTACGATCACTCGTAATCCAAAATATTACGACGCGGCCAAGGTCGCGTTGGCGCGGGTGGTTTACATTCCCACCGCCGATCCGACGTCGGCCCTTGCCCGCTTCCGCGCCGGCGAGCTCGACCTGCAGCTGGGCATGCCGTCGGGCATGGTCGGGAAGTTGCGCGAGGAACTGCCGGTGGAAGCCCGGCTCACGCCGACGCTTCTGACCTACTACCTCACGCTCAATACGACCTTGCCCAAGCTTGGCGATCCCCGCGTGCGCCGGGCGCTGTCCATGGCGATCGACCGCGAGGTGCTCACGGCCAAGGTCTTGCGGGGCGGCGAGCTGCCGGCCTATAGCTTCGTGCCGCCGATCGTCACGGGCTATCGGGCGGCGACGATGGATTTTGCCGACAGAGGCCCCGAGGCGCGCATAGCCGAGGCCAAACGCCTGCTGGCCGAGGCGGGCTATGGGCCCGCCAAGCCGTTTGAGATCACCTACAGCCACTCGGCCAACCTCGATTTGCGGCGCATCGGCGTGATCATCGCTGGAATGTGGAACCGCATCGGCGTTGTCACCACGCTTTACAACACCGAAGGCAAAGTGCATTTCGCCAATCTTCGCCAGGGTAGTTACGAGGCGGCCTTCGTTGGCTGGGTGGGAGATTTCAACGACGCCATCAGCTTCCTCTACGTGATCGAGTCCGACAGTTTTCGCTCAAACTACAGCCGCTACAACAACCCCGCCTTTGCAGGCCTTCTCGGCAGGGCCGCCGCCATGGAAAACGCCGGCGCTCGCGCCCAGCTGCTGCGCGAAGCCGAAGCGATGGTCATGAACGACCAGCCGATCATCCCGCTATATTTCGGCGTCACCAAGAATCTGGTCTCGCAGCGCGTGGCCGGCTGGCGCGCCAATGCCGTCGATGTACACTTGAGCCGGTACTTGACCGTCGTTCGCTAGTTAGAGCCAACGGAGCGCTTCATGCCGGACGCCTTCAACGCCTACATGGTCAACGAAGTTGACGGGCAATATTCCGGCAGCTTGACCAAGCTGCGGCTCGCCGATTTGCCCCACGAAAAAGTACTGATCGACGTCAGCTTCTCGAGCCTCAATTACAAGGACGGCCTGGCCGTAACCGGCAAAGGCCGCATCGTGCGCAAGTTCCCCATGGTCTGCGGCATCGATCTCGCGGGCACGGTCGCGGCGTCCGCCGACGGGCGTTTCAAGGCGGGCGACAAGGTTGTCGTGATCGGTTCGGGCTTATCGGAAACCAGTTGGGGCGGTTATAGCCAGCGGATGCGCGTGAACCCGGACGCCATCATCAAACTGCCGGCGGCCTTCACCGAGAAACAGGTCATGGCCATCGGCACGGCGGGCTACACCGCTATGCTCTGCGTCATGGCGCTGGAGCATGAAGGCCTTCAATCGGGCCAGGGCGAAGTCCTCGTCACCGGCGCGGCCGGCGGCGTAGGGAGCGCGGCGGTCGCCATCCTCGCGAAGCTCGGCTATCGCGTCGTGGCATCGACCGGGCGAACCGAGACCCACGACTACCTGAAATTCCTCGGCGCCGCCGAGGTCATGGCGCGGAGCGAATTGGATAGGGCTGGAAAGCCCCTCGACAAGGCGCGGTGGGCGGGCGCCGTGGACAGCGTCGGCGGCCGCACCCTGGCAACGGTACTGTCACAAACCCGGGATGACGGCGCGGTCGCGGCCTGTGGTCTCGCGGGCGGCAGCGATTTGCCAACAACGGTCATGCCGTTCATCCTGCGCGGTGTGAAACTTCTGGGCATCAATTACTTCGCGGCACCCCAGGCGCGGCGCGACGGGGCGTGGAAGCGCCTGGCCACGGATTTCGACCGCACCAAGCTCGACGCCATGACGGTGGTAGAGCCGCTCTCAGACATTCGCGCGCTGGCCGAAAAAATCCTCCGCGGCCAGGTTCGAGGCAGAGTCGTGATCGACGTGAATTCCTAGGGTGCGTCGTTTCAAATTGAATTCGGAATCCGCTATACTACCTGCAGGAACGCCGCGCCGCGCCGGGCGGTTGCCGTTTAACCGCTGGTCTCACGCGTCCATGGTCGCTCAACTTCGCCGCACCGCGATCTTCGAACAGCCCGGCCTCGCGCGCACGGCTTCGCGATGACGGCGCGCCCAGATTCGCCAGGCCTATTTCAATTTATTCACCGCTGGTTCGCCGACGGGGTGTTCCGGCGAATCTTTAAGAACGCCGGCCTCCTGCTGTCGGGACGCGCCACCAATGGCATCTTAGGCCTGGCAACGCTGAGCCTCTCGGCGCGCGGGCTCGGCCTCGAACAGTTCGGCGTGTTCGTTCTGTTGCAGACCTACGTCCAAGTGATCATGGCGCTGGCGACGTTCCAATCCTGGCAGGCCGTGATCCGCTACGGCGCGATCTGCATGGAGCAAAAGAGCGCCACCGACTTTCAGGCGCTGGTGAAGTTCACGACAGTGCTCGATATCGCCGGGGTCATCGCGGGCGGAGCCATAGGCTATTTTCTCGCCCCACTGATCGGGCCCTACGTCGGCTGGAGCGAAGAGGTGATTGCTTACGGCCAGATCTTCAGCCTGCAAATTCTGTTCACCGTCCTGGCGACGCCCACGGGACTCTTGCGGCTGTTCGATCGTTTCGATCTCCTGGCCGCGCAAGCCGTGGTCACGCCGTTGGTGCGCCTGATCGGCGTCGGGCTGGCGGTATTCTTGGAGGCGCCGTTCTGGGCCTATTTGGCCGCCTGGTTCGTCGCCAGCGTCGCCGGCGGCGTGGTGCTGGTGTTCGTCGGCTGGCGTGAAGCCGGGCGCCGCGGATGGTTTGCCGGCATGACTTTTTCCCTCAAGGGCATCACCGCGCCGCACGGCGGCATCTGGCGGTTCTCGATTTTCTCGAACATGCACGCGTCGCTGTCGATCGTGACCACGCAGATGAGCACCTTCCTGGTCGGAGCGCTGGCGGGGCCGGCGGCAGCGGGTTTGTTTAAGATCGGCCGCGATGTGGCGACAGCGATCTCAAAACCGGCGGAATTGCTGAATCAATCGATCTATCCGGAGTTCGCGCGCCTGGGCAGTCGCGGCGAATGGCGGGACTTCAAGGGGCTGATCGTGCGCGGCGCCGCGGTTGCGGCCGGCGGCGGCGCGGCCATGCTCGTGCTGTCATGGCTGGCCGGGCATCTTTTCATTGTCACCTTCTTTGGCGCGGCATTTACCGAGGCTTATGTGCCCCTGGTGCTTCTGGTGGCGACCGCGGGCCTGACACTGTGCGGATTCCCGATGGAACCGGCGCTCTACGCCATGGGACGCCCGAGCATTCCTCTCAGGATCGAGACCGCCGTGATTCTGGTGATCTATTTGCCGACGCTGGTTGTGCTGACGCGGATTCTTGGACCGACGGGCGCCGCCATTGCATCGCTTGCGGCTGTGGCCTCAAGCCTTGCGGCCATGACGCTGCTCACGGTCGTGCAATTGCGCAAGCGTGTGGCTGCCTAGAGTTTCGTGCGCCCGAGCGGCAACGTCTTCACTTTCTCCGGATGTAAAGTTGCGAGGCGCGCGCGCCTGAGCGGTGCGGCGTCCAGCTTCCAATCGCCGTAGCCGCGCGCGATGGCGGTGTAGTAAGCGACCGTCGGAGCTGCGCGCTCGCCGGCCGTCATGACATAGGTAATCGCCGCGCAGACTCCGCCTTGCCCTTCGACGCTGACGGCGATCTTGCTGTAACGCGGACCTTCGTAATCGTCGAGCGCGCGCCAGCAGGCGGGTGAAAGGCGGTAGAGCGCACCAAGAACCTGGCCAGCCGAATCGGGCACAATGGTGGCGAATCCGCGGAATTCGAAGCGATAACCCGAGAGCTTCGTCGCAGTCACCGCCACGGCCTTCGGGCAGCGGCGCTTCATTCCACGCAGGTTGAGATTTGCGCCATAGGCAAACAGAAGCATCGCGAATCTTGGCGCGCGCGGGCGAAGACCGCAATTATTTTTAGGGCCCGCGGCGAAACGCGAGGCGCAGAAAGAAAGCGGCGGATTTGGGGGAGGGTCCGCCCCAAGGACGCGAAAAGAAAGCGGCGGATCCCGGGAAGGATCCGCCGCGAGTTTGCTGGGGTGTGGGGTGGGGAGGGAGGGGAAAAGCCCCAGCGTTAAAATGGGAGGGATCGAAGTCGTGGCCGCATCATTGGCGGGAGCCGTTAAGGATTCGTGAATCTTCCTTAATTTCGCATGCCAGGTCAGACATTTTCTCGCAACAGTGGTTCGGCCATCCCTCTGGATCAGAGAAATATCGCTAAAAAGGCGGGCTTCCTTGCCTGCGGCCTGATCCTCGCGACTGGGCGGTTGGCCCGGCTTCTAACGCCGGTTGCGGGCCGGATGGGCGGATTCGGATCTCCGGGAGCGACTCGACGGCGGCGTTAAGCCGGCATTCCCGAAACTCGGCGGCCGGGCCGGCGCGCGGAAGGCGCGCATCTTATAGCTGCCGGCCTTCGCCGGTCGGGCCGGTCGGGGTAGCAAAACCGCCAATGCCACCGCCAATTGGCTAATTCCAGTCCGAGCCGACGCGGTAGTCATTTGTATTTAATGAATTTGAATCAGTTACTTGCGCCGTAGAGTTTAGAAACAAGAGTAAGAACCGCTAGATCTAGCCTCCGTCTGCCCGTCAAGCGCTAAATGTTGTGGTTAAGTGAACTAGTTATGTTGACGGACGCCTGCCACGAGAACACCATGCCTTGTAGCGCGGTCGCCCTGATCTACACAATCTAGGGCGGGATACGGACGAGGGGCAGGAGAGGTACGCAGTCCAACTGCGGCCGATCACAAATCGAAGAAGGTCGCGGCGAGCTATACCCGTCGCACACTCGAGAGAAGCTAATCCTTTGATATTAAAGGAATAGCGTTCTAGGGAGAGAACCTGATTCACCCCACTACGTCCTGCGCTTGCGGCCTGCGGGGATTTGGTTCGTTTGAGGGGAAGTAGAAAATTATGAATTACCTGTTGGACGCTAACGCCGCCGTCGCCCTCCCGCCCGCCACCTCGCTCCAAGCTGCCTCGCTCCAAGCTGCCTCGCTCCAAGCCCCTTCAGCCAAGCCATCGTCAACGCCGGGACGCGACCAGGCCGCTCTTGAGGTCGTGCCCTCGATTCGAATCGAGCGGGCCCGCGACGCCCTTCTGACCGACTTCGGCAAGGCCACCTTGGAAGACCGCTATCTTCTGCCGGGCGAGTCCTATCAGGACATGTTCGCGCGCGTGGCCCGGGCCTACAGCGACGATGTCGAACACGCCCAACGGATCTACGACTACATGTCGCGGCTGTGGTTCATGCCGGCGACTCCGGTGCTGTCCAATGGCGGCGCCGAGCGCGGTTTACCGATCTCGTGCTTCTTGAACGCCGTCAACGACGACCTCGACGGCATCGTCGGCACCTGGACCGAGAACGTCTGGCTGGCTTCCAACGGCGGCGGTATCGGCACCTACTGGGGCAAAGTGCGTTCCATCGGCGAGCGTGTCCGTAATTGTGGGCACACCTCGGGCATCATTCCGTTCGTGCGGGTCATGGACAGCTTGACCCTGGCGATCTCGCAAGGCTCGCTACGGCGGGGCTCGGCGGCTGTGTATCTCGACGTCCATCACCCCGAAATCGAAGAGTTTCTGGAGATCCGCAAGCCCTCAGGCGACTTCAACCGCAAAAGCCTGAACCTGCACCACGGCGTCAACATCACCGACGAATTCATGGAAGCTGTGCGCGCCGACGCGAGTTTCGGCCTGCGCAGCCCCAAGACCGACGAAGTCTTAAAGACCGTGAATGCCCGCGAGCTGTGGCAGAAGATTCTCGAGACCCGGCTGAATACCGGCGAGCCCTATCTGATTTTCGCCGACACCGTGAACCGCCAGATGCCCAAGCACCAGCGCGACCTTGGCCTCAAGGTGACAACTTCCAATTTGTGCAGCGAGATCATGCTGCACACCGGGCCCGATCATCGCGGCGTCGACCGCACCGCCGTTTGCTGTCTGTCGTCGCTCAACGTCGAGACTTGGGACGAGTGGAATGCCGACGATCAGTTTATTCCCGATGTCATGCGCTTTCTCGACAACGTTCTGCAGGACTTCATCGACCGCGCGCCGAATTCCATGGAACGCGCCAAGTATTCGGCCGCGTCCGAGCGGTCCGTCGGCCTAGGCATCATGGGTTTCCATTCGTTCCTGCAAGCCAGGAGCGTGCCCTTCGAGAGCGCCATGGCCAAGAGCTGGAACATCAAGATGTTCAAGCATATCCGCCGTGCCGCCGATGCCGCCTCGGTGATGCTGGCCGAAGAACGCGGAGCGTGTCCCGATGCCGCTGAGAGCGGCGTCATGGCGCGCTTTTCGCATAAACTCGCGATCGCGCCGACGGCCTCCATCAGCATCATCTGTGGGGGCACCAGCCCCTGCGTCGAGCCAATCCCGGCCAATATTTACACGCACAAAACGTTGTCGGGCTCGTTCACCGTCAAGAACCCATACCTCGGCAAAGTGCTCGCAGAAAAGGGCCTCGACAACCCCGCCACCTGGAACTCGATCCTCGAGCACGAAGGATCGGTGCTGCACCTCAACGGCCTGACCGACGCGGAAAAGGACACCTTCAAGACCGCCTTTGAGATCGATCAGCGCTGGGTTGTTGAATTTTCCGCCGACCGTTCGCCGTTTATTTGCCAAGGCCAGTCGATCAACTTGTTCCTGCCGTCGGACATCGACAAGTGGGATTTGATGATGCTGCATTGGCGCGCCTGGGAGTCGGGCGTGAAAAGCCTTTATTACCTGCGCTCCAAGTCGGTTCAGCGCGCCGCCTTCGCCGGCGTCGAAGCCGACAACACGCGCAGCTGGCCGGAAAGGCAGCTCGCTGGAAACCGCACCGACTACGAAGAGTGCCTCGCTTGCCAGTAGGGGCCTGCCCGTAAGCGCCGAAGTTACCCTCCGCAGATTGTCACTCAGGACTAAGCCGATGAATATCATTGCCCCCAAACAGCTTCCCGGACTCATGACCCCCAGCCACGGCTACAAGCCGTTCCGCTATCCTTGGGCTCATGACTATTGGAAACGCCAACAGCAGATTCATTGGATGCCCGAGGAAGTACCGCTGGGCGAGGACTGTAAGGACTGGGCGACCCGGCTCACGGACAATGAGCGCAACCTCCTGAGCCAGATTTTCCGCTTCTTCACCCAGTCGGACATCGAAGTGAATGATAACTACATGGAGCGCTACGCCCGCGTCTTCAAGCCGACCGAGATAAAGATGATGCTGGCGGCCTTTTCCAATATGGAAACCATCCATATCGCCGCCTACGCCCTATTGCTTGAGACCATCGGCATGCCGGAAACCGAATTCGGCGCGTTCATGCAGTACAAGGAAATGGCCGACAAACACAGCTACATGCAGCAATTCGGCGTCGACACGCCGGCCGACATCGCCCGCACGCTCGCGATGTTCGGCGGCTTCACCGAAGGCCTGCAGTTGTTCGCGAGCTTCGCCATGCTGCTCAACTTCCCGCGCCAGAACAAAATGAAGGGCATGGGCCAGATCGTCTCGTGGTCGGTCCGCGATGAAAGCCTGCACTGTGAGGCGATCATAAAGCTGTTCCACACCTTCACCCGCGAGACCGGCTGCCTAACCCAGGGCGTCAAAGACGATATCGTCGATTGCTGCAAGACCGTGGTGGGGCTTGAGGACAAGTTTATCGATCTCGCATTCGACATGGGCGCAGTCAACGGCATGACGCCCCAGGATATCCAGTCCTACATCCGCTATGTCGCCGACTGGCGGCTCGGCCAACTGGGACTTCCCGCCGTCTACGGCATCAAGGAACATCCGCTGCCGTGGCTGCAGCAGATCCTCAACGGCGTTGAACATGCCAATTTCTTCGAAACCCGCTCCACCGAATATTCCAAGGCCGCGACCCGCGGCCAGTGGCACGGAGCCGAGGGTGTATGGTCGCACTTCGATAAAATGATCGAGAGCCGCAAGGCCGCCGTCGTCGCGGCCGAGTAGTCCCGGGCCTAATTTTATAAACTACGGTGTTAAAGGCTCTTCCCGCTCGCCGCAGCCCGCG
Source organism: Caenispirillum bisanense (assembly GCA_945906455.1). Lineage (GTDB taxonomy): Bacteria > Pseudomonadota > Alphaproteobacteria > Rhodospirillales > Rhodospirillaceae > SHVO01. Next base: position 2,119 of record CAMDRB010000014.1, on the reverse strand, counting down.
CCAGAATGACCGCGAGCCCGTCCTACCGGAGGCCGCCGTGGTCGATCGTTTCAGCGTCCTGTTTCTCTGTTTTGCCATAGTGTCGCCGTCGTTGGTTCTAGCCGCCGAGGCGGGCGGGCCGGCGAATTCGCCGCGACCCCTGGTCTTCGGCCACCGCGGCGCCAGCGGTTATTTGCCCGAACACACGGTCGAGGCCTACCGCCTGGCCATCGATCAAGGCGCCGATTACATCGAAGCTGATCTTGTCAGCACCGAGGACGGCTATCTGGTGGCGCGTCACGAGAACAATATCGCCGACACGACCGATGTCGCGCGCCGCTTTCCTGACCGGAAGACCAAAAAGGTTATCGACGGGAAAACCATCGAGGGCTGGTTCACCGAGGATTTCACGCTCGACGAGCTATCCACCATCCGCGCGGTCGAGCGCTTGGCGTTCCGCAGCCAGGCGAACAACGGCAAGTACAACATCCCGACCCTGGCCGACATCCTCGTGCTCCGGGCCAATAAGTCGCGGGAACTGGGTCGAATGATCGGCGTCTATATCGAAACCAAGCATCCGGCGTATTTCAGATCCATCGGCCATCCGTTGGAAGAGCCGCTGGTGTCGATATTGAAGGCCTGGGCGCTCGACCGGCCGGGCTCGCCGGTATTTCTTCAATCCTTCGAGGCCGACAGCGTCAAGCGCATGGCTGAGGACACCTCGGTGCCGGCCATCTACCTATTGGAGGCGGCCGGTCCCAATACGACCGATGCCGGCCTCAAAGCCATCGCCGCCTACGCCAAGGGGATTGGGCCGGCGAAGTCCATGATCGTGCCCGTGGACGGCCAGGGGATGGCAGGCCCGCCGACGGACTTGGTCACGCGCGCGCACCGCGCCGGTCTTCTGGTGCACGCCTATACCTTCCGCCCCGAATCCCAGTTCCTGCCGGTGAGCTATGCCGGCGCTAGCGCCAAGGAGTACTGCCAGTTCGCGGGCCTCGGTGTCGATGGCGTCTTCACCGATACACCCGATCTAGCGTTGAAAGCCTTTCGTGAATCCTGTCCAATGTCGGGACCGCCGATCCGCTAGAGCGCGTTCACTTAAAGTTGAATCGAAGTCGCGCTCCAGATTTTTGTTTGAGCATGATTTTTTCGGAAAACCGGAGCCCACTTTTCCGAATCATGCTCTAGGACGGCTGGCGAGGAGGCCGAAGCTGCGCCATGGACATCGCTGTCGAAACCGTCTGCTACGTGATCAATCGCGCGCGCGAAGTGATGGCCGATCTCGATCCCCTCAACGACGAGCCGGGCCGTCACGCAGCCGACGATGTCATGCGTGATGACCTGCCCGAAGAGGATGCGCCGGGTGTCGTCGAAAACCCGGAATTTGACGACCTCAAGGCCTTCATCGACAGCCTCAACGAAGATGAACAGGCCGACCTCGTGGCGCTGACCTGGGTCGGGCGCGGCACCTATACCGCTGAGGATTGGGACGAGGCCGTGGAGATCGCCCACGAGGAGCACCCCAAGCGCGTTGCGCAATACCTACTGACCCAGCCGTTGTTGGCGGACGAATTGGAAGAAGGCCTCAGCGAATTGGGCCTCTCTTGTGAGGACGCGGAGTAGCGCGGCCTCCGCGCGCGCGGAGATGTGAATCTCAAAGCACGCGCGCGAAAGCAAATGCGGCGCCAGCGTGCTCGACGCTATTCGAGAATAAACGTGACTTCCATGGTCACCCGGTATTCAGCGACCTTGCCGCCATCGACCTTGCCTTTGTACGACACGACTTCAAATCCTGTGATCCCGCGCAGGCTTTTGATGGCGCGCTTCATGCCTTCCTCTACGGCTTCCTGAAACCCCTTTTTCGACGAAGCGGTAATTTTGGTCACGCGTGCGACGGCCATAATATCCCTCCCTCTAATGTTTTTTGAAGCTCAACTTATCCATGGCGGGTGAATCGCCCCGCCATGACGAACTCTAGCGGACGCCCGGCCTAGTGGATCGAATCTAACATTTGGTGCCCTCGTTTGACAGCAGCAATGATTTTGTTGGGGTCTTTTGTCCAGACGAAGGGCTTTGGATTTTCGTTGGTTTCGGCAACGAAGCGGCTGATGGCCGCCTGAAGGTCCGCGACGGATTT
>CAMDRB010000013.1 GCA_945906455.1 Caenispirillum bisanense | reverse complement strand
CCGGCGTAACGGGCCAGACCAGCCCACAGAACGCCGCGAGGACAGAAAAACTCCTCCACCGCGATTGATCTTCCCCATCCGCACAACATTCGTGAGACTGCAAATGACCAAATTTGTCCCTCCTGCTACTTATTCAGACGTTCCCTAGGCCATGATCAAATCCCGCCATCACGAATGGCCGCGAGACGGTCGAGCCAGCTTGGTCGACCTCGGTGTTACGCTTGCCGAAGGTGGTGCCGCCTCTGACAAAGCCGGTGAAACCAAGCACGGGCGCACCGGCCACTTCCTCGGCATGGCTCAATAAGCTGTCCTCAAAGCCCGCCATGGCCTCCAGCGTTTCCCGACCTTGCACGTAGATCGTCCGGCCCGAAAGATCGTCGAGCGCCTTGGTCCGGGTGGGCCCTGACGCTACCGCCTGACCCATCAATATCTGATCGAGGTCGGCGTTATAGCCGGGTGCAACATCCAAATTGTTGGCAACGGTCATCTGCGCGGAATTGGTGGCCGCAGTCGACAGCAGCGAACGAACCAAAGTGGCGCGGATCGCGCCGCCCGGATTGGCCGTCGTGTGGAGAGCCATATAGAGGCCGAGGTTCTTCAGGTTGGTCACGTCGGCCGCCGGAATCGCCCAGACCAGCGGCCCGATGGGGCTGGTCAGCGTGGGGAACGGTAAAATGACCGGACCATTGGCGGTGGCCAGACCGCGGTGAATGTGTCCACCGGTCATGGGAATGGTGATGTTGTGGGTCGCCGTCACGGTGGCCGAGGTCTCGGTATCGTTCAGGATGACGAAACCGGTACCGGTGAACGTCGCTCCCGTTGGCGGAAGCACGTTGGCTTGGTTCATATTGGCGATATAAAGCGTTCCGGCTTCGGCGTGACCGATCGCGAACAGTAAGGTCATGGCGGTGCCGAGAAGCAGTTTGGTCTTATTCACGAAAGCCCCCTAAGTTTTTTAGTTGAATCAGGAAATTCGACCCCGTCGAGATTGTGTCTCAGGTTTCCCGGCGGCGGCCGGAAGCGCCTATTTCGTTACGCCCGCGAGGTCGGCTAAGAGTGCCGCATAGATTGAATCGAGTCCGCGCGTGAACGCAGCGACAGCGGCGCCGACATCCTCGCCTTGAGCCGGCTCATCGGCGCGGTAGGTCTTGAGCAACACTTGCTGATTGCCGCGCACGCGCCGGACGCCGATCTCGATTTCAATGGCGGCGACGTTTTGACCGGCGCCGCGCACATGTTCCCACAGTCTGAGATCGCCCCTGAGCTCGAAGTCGCGATCCAGCCGCATGTCGGGCGACACCACCGAGCCGAAGGCCTGCGCCTGGCGCAACACGCCGATCATCGAGCGTTGCAGCATGAGCGCCGGCGGCTCGGCCCAGGCATGATAGCTGTACTGGCGAAGTTGGCCTGGATTGTCGCGGTAAAGGATCGCGCGTTCGTTGACAATGCCGGCCGCGCGGAAGGGCGGGATTTCCGCGACGCCGGCGATCGGGCCGCCGGCGCGCGCGGCGGCCGCCGCGGGCTGAGCCAAGCGATAGAACGTGTCGCGCGGCACAGGGTCCGACGAACAGCCCGCCAGCGCCAAGACTCCAAGGGCCGCTCCGGCCCTTACCAAGCGGCGGCGCGTCAGGCCGGAAAAACCGGATTGAATCACGATCATTTACTTTTCTCCTTGGCCTGATCGTCTTGGGGCGAGCCGCCGAGGAGAAGGAGCGCGGGATCTTCGCGGATTGACCGGCTGAACTCCGCCATGTTGCGGGCGGTGGCGTCGGTATTGTGAGAGATGTCGTCGACATAACGGGCAATGGTATCGAGCGTATAGCGGAGATCGCGCGCCACCTCGCTGAGATTGCCGGTATTGTCCTCAATGACGCGATTGACGTTGGTGACGGCCTGGCTCAGCACCTGGCGCGTTTCCTCCAGGCCGCTTGAAACGGCGGCGAAGTTAGCGAGCATGGTGTCGATGTGGGCGCGGTTCGCCGGCTTCAGCACATCGGTCTCGATCAAGGTCATCGTGCGCTGTACGCCGGCGACGGCATTTTCCAGATCCGCCAGGGCCTGCGGCAGGTGGGCGGTCATCGAATCGCCCAGAACGGTGACGTACTTGTTCAGATTATCAAGCAGCGGCCTGATCGAATTGCTGCTGAGATCGCCGAACTGCGCACTGATGTTCTCCAACGCCGCGAACATATTGCTCGGCGCGGTACCTCTGATTTGCGCGCCCGGCTTCAGGACCGTCGCGCTTTTTCCGGCGTCAATATCGATGGCGACGGCCGACAACAGCCCCGAGGTCAGCGCGCGCGCGATGCTGTCCTCCGGGATCTTCCAACCTTCCTCGACCGTCAGTTCGACCCTGAACTGGAGCTGGTTGTTGCCCAGATCGACGGGCTCGATATTTTCGACCTGGCCAATCTGATAGCCCTCGTAGAGGACCAGGGTGCCGAATTTCAGCCCGCCGACATTGCTGTAGACCGTGAAATAACTGTCGGTGGCGCCGGTTCGCCCCGCCAGCAGCGATATGACCACCACCAGCGCGGCGAGCATGGCGGTAACGAAAGCTCCCACGACGACATAGTTGATGCGATCGTCTTGCATGCGTTGTGCGTCCCCTGCCGCGTTTGGTTACGCAGCTTTACCGTTTATTAGTCGTTGGCCGCCGTGAGATTGCGCAAGTATTGATCCGGATCGAGAATTTTCTCCTCGGTGCGGCGATTCAGCAAGTTCTGGATGCGCTCGTTGTCGGTAGCGCGCACCTCATCGACCGTGCCGACCAGCAGGATATTGCCCTTGTCGAGCACACAAATGCGGTCGGCGATCCTGAAGGCGCTTTCCAACTCGTGCGTCACAACCACGATCGACATGCCCATGGCGTCGCGGAGCGACAGGATCAAGTCATCGATCGCCGAGGCGACGACGGGATCGAGGCCCGCGGACGGTTCGTCGCAAAACAGAACGCGGGGGTCCATGACGATCGCCCGGGCAAAGGCCGCGCGCTTAATCATGCCGCCGGACAACTCAGCAGGCATCAGGTTTTCGAAGCCGTCGAGATTGACCACCTGCATTTTGAGCCGCGCCATGATGCGCATGGTGCTGACATCCAGCCGGGTATGCTCACGCAGCGGCAACATGATGTTCTCCAACACGCTGAGCGAACTGAAGAGCGCGCCGCCTTGAAAGGCGACACCCATTTTCTGCCTGAGCTTGGTGCGTTGAACGTCTGAAATTGAATGCAGGTCCTGGCCGAGGATGCGCACCGACCCCGAAGTCGGGTGCAACAGGCCGAGCAGGGTATTGAGCAGCGTGCTCTTACCCGAGCCCGAGCCGCCCATGATCACCATGACCTCGCCTTCGCGAATCTCGAGGTCGATGCCGTGGAGGATTTCGCGCGCGCCGTAGTGGGTGACAAGCTTTTTCACCTCGACGACGGTCCGGGGATCGACGAACTGGGGGCGGATATAGGCGTGCGCTTGGTGGGCCGATTGATTCATGGGCGCCTAGCCTGATCGCGTCGTAATGAAGGCGAACACCATGTCGGTGATGATGATGGCGCTGATCGACAGCACGACGGACCGGGTGGTCATGCGGCCAACGCCTTCAGCGCCGCCGGTGACATTGGCGCCGTTGATGACCCCGACGAGGGTAATGAGCACCGAAAACAACATGCTCTTGTACAGGCCATGAAAAAGATCTTCGACCGAGACGATCTCGATGATGCGGTCGGTGTAGGCGGCAAAGCTCATCCCGAGCGATACCGAGATGTACCATCCGGCGCCCGCGAGCATGACTAGATCTGCCCAGAAGGTCAAAACCGGCACCATCACCACCATGGCGATCAGCGCGGGCGCGACAATGAATCGCACGGGGTTGATGCCCATGACCTGGAGGGCATCGACTTCCTGGCTGATGCGCATGGTGCCGATGCGCGCCGCCAGTGACGAGCCGGTACGCCCCGCGACCAAAATGCCGGTGATCAACGGCCCAAATTCGCGCACGACCGAGAAACCCACGCCGATCGTGACCTGCTCCTCAGCGCCGAAAACCTTCAATGTGTAAATGCCCTGAATGGCCAGCATCATGCCGATGGTCACCGACATCATGGTGACGATCGGAAGCGCGTCGATGCCGACTTCCATGCAGCGCGCGAAAGTCGCCGCGATACGCACTGGCTGCGCCCGGCGATTCCCCATGACGATCCAAAATATGCTTTGGGCAAACAGGGCCGCACCCAAGCCGATCTCGGCCACGCCGGCCAGGACACCGCGGCCAAGTCCATCGAGGCGTTCGGCGACCCGCATCGGCATGGTTCGCTCGCCCGCCTCAGCCATGAGATTATCCTTGTGGCGCCAGGGCTGCTTCGACGGAAGGATGGATGGTGAAGACCTTGTCGAGGCGCGCGAGGCTCAAGACGCGCATCGCGGCCGCGGAAACGCTGGCGAGCGCGAAGGATGAGCCCTTCTTGCGCGAGACCTGGAAGGCTTCCACGAGCGAGGCCACGCCGGAAGAATCGATGTAATCCACAGCCGAAAGATCGACCACGACCCGCTTATGCTTCTCAAGGGTCTCAAGAAGTTTCTGACGGACCGTTGGCGACGTTTGCAAATCGACGTCGCCGGTCAAGGCCACAATCGCCGCTCCTGATACCTCACTAACTTGATAACTCATGGGGCGCCTCGGCGATGGAGCTTTGGTGTGGCAATTCCAAGGTTCGTAAGATCGGAAAGCTTGCCGCGAGACCTAAGGAAGTCCAAATCCACGGCCATAGGCCTATTTTATGTTGCTTGGCAGGCGTTTGGTCAATTTAAATAAGTTGCCGACTCCGGGTGGTGGCGGCACAAAATTGGCTTCGTCGCAGACTGATTTTATGAGGTGGACGCCGAGTCCGCCAGGGCGCACGTCGCTCAGGTCCCGGGATTTGACCTTTGACGGATCAACCGGATCGGCGAAGTCCATGATGTGCACTTCCATGGCGTCGCCGCGCCGTAAGAAATCGATAACAATATCCCCGGCCTCGGGCCGGCCGCCGTAGGCATGGCGGATGACGTTTTGGCAGGACTCATCGACCGCCATGATCAAGTCGAATGTCCAAGCCTCACCGGCACCGCAATATTTGGAGGCCTGCTCGACGGCCGCACGGATAAGTTTGAGCCGGTCGGGGCGGGCGGGCACGCGAATCCGCATGATTTCGCCGTCGGTGGACTTGGCATCGGCGCTGGGCACCGGCATCGAAGGGCCGTGGGCCGAGGCCATGTCCTCAACCACAAGCAGGGTCAAGTCGTCGCGCAAAGACTGGCCGGGCAGCTTGACCGCGCCGGAGATGCTTTTAAGGCGAATCTCGGGGCTTTCCTCGGCGTGTTCGCGGATGAGCGCCCGGGCGCCGTCGATACCCAGCATGCCGCCGCCGAAGGTCGTGGCTTCGGTCAGGCCGTCCGAAAAGACATAGAGCATGCCGCCGGCCAGATCGAATTCGGTGACCGGGTAGCCGTCGGGACCGGCGATGCCTTGCCCGATGCCGAGCGGTGGGCCATCGGCGGGAATCGCCGTGAACCTCTCGGTGCGGGGATCGAAATGCAGGGGCGGTTCATGGCCGGCGTTGGTCAGGCTCAAGTGCCCGTTCGCGGGATTGAACAGGCCCCCGACCATAGTCACGAACATGCCGCGTGAATTGGTCTCGCAAAGCTCGTTGTTGATGGCGTTGAGAAGCTGGCCGGGGTGCTCGGCGCTTTTGGCGAGACAGCGAAACAGGCTCGATGTCTTGGCCATCAGCAAGGCGGCGTTCATGCCCTTGCCCGAGACGTCGCCGACGTTGAACCAGATCCGGCCATCGGGCAACACCAAGATGTCGTAAAAGTCGCCCGATACCGAGCGCGCCGGAATATTGATGCCGTGGACCGGGAACTCGCGACCTAAGGGCTGCGGCAACAAGTCGCGCTGGATTTCGGCAGCCAGTTCCAGTTCATGGGTCTCGCGCTCGCGCTGGACGATTTTTTCAGTCAGGCGGAAGTTGTTGATGGCCAGGGCGGCGGCGCGGGAGAGCGTTTCGAGCAATACCAGGTCGTCGGCCGAGAACAGGCCATCGCCGCCGACCCGATTGATGATCTCGATGGCGCCGAGACAGTCCTTGCCGATGCTGAGCGGGGCGACGAGCAGCGAGCGGGTGGTGAAGCCGGTTTTAGAATCGACCGCGGCGCCAAAGTCGGCGTCCAGCCTGACATCGCGCACCAGCGTGCCTTCGCGCTTCTGCACGGTGCGGCCGACCACGCCGGTCTTTGCGGAAATGATCAGGCCGGTGATGTCCACCGGGCCGACGCACGCGGAACAGGCGAGCGTATCTCCGGTATCACTCAACAAGAACAGCGCCGCGGCCTCGGCGCCGAGATACTTGGTGATTCGCGCCAGAGCCGAATGGACGACGGTTTTGTAGTCGTGCGAGGCCGTGAACTCGCGGGTCATTTCCGAGAGCATGCGCAGCTGGTCTTGCATGGCCGTGCCGCCGTGTCCGCCCTCCTGAGGGCTGGTCGGCGATATCGGTGGCTGGGCTGGAAGTGTGGACGCCTGCGCTTTGGGCATGGCCGTGAATATGCCCTGTCTCCCGGATCAGGACAATCGAAGCGCCCTGATTTCTAGGGCCAATCGGCCCCGATTCGGCCTAAACTTGACGGATGGCGGTCTCAAAAACCTCCCGGTAACGGCCGACAACAGCGGATTCCGAGAATTCCGCCTGGGCCCTCCGCCGGCCGCCCTCGGCAAGGCGGCGGCCGAGCTCCGGGCCCCGCAAAAGACCGCCGACGGCAGCGGCCAGCGCCGGGGCGTCATCCACCGGAACCTTGAGCCCATCGACCCCGTCCTCAATGAGGAAATCCGGTCCTTGGCTGGCGGTGGCCACCACCGGGATCTCATGGGCCCAGGCATTGATGACGACGTTGCCGAAAGGCTCATGGCGCGACGGCACGAGGCAGACATCGGCGGCGCGCAACAACGCCGAGCGATCATCGCGCCAACCGAGAAATCGCACGCGGGCGCCGACGCCGAGATCGGCGGCAAGGCCCTTCAATTGAGCATCGAGCGGACCTTCGCCGGCGACCCACAAGATTGCATCGGGCACCAACGCCAGCGCCCGGAGCGCGATATCGATGCCCTTAGCCTCATGGAGCCGTGCCAGAATCAGCAGCACCTTGGCGTCTCCGGGCGTGCCCAGAGCCGCGCGGTCCACGGCCGGGGTGGACTCCGCCGGGCAGAAATTCGGGATGTAATGGACCTGGTGGGCGGGCCGGCCCGCGCGCACCGCGTAGGCGGCGATATCGGGTGTGTTGCAAATCAGCTGGCGGCACGCCCGGTAGTACTTGAGATCGTAGTAGCCGCCGAGCCGGCCGATGTTGACCCACGGCCCCTTCGGTAAAATGCGGCAAGCCCGGTTCATCCAGCCCAGAATCACTTGGGGCTTTTCAGCTGCGGCAAATCGGCGGAGTTTCCATGGCGTGACTACGTCCAAGGGGCCGGCGAAGCGCAGCCTGCTCACCCGGCACCCGGCCTTCTCGAGCAGCGCGGCGCGCGCCGGGTACGGCCGGATCGCGCAAGCCTGATCGAAACCTGCTCGCTGCATGGCGCCGACGAGGTCCTCGTAAAACACCTCAGCGCCGCCGTGAACACCGCCCGCCATGACTTGTAAAACGCGCAACGGCTTTACCTCTTCGCAATCGCCGACCAGACAGTCTCTGAAGTTCAGGATATAAGTCGCGTGGAGGGTCGCTGTCCGACCATCTTTCCGGTTCTATCTCAATGTTATGACCCGAGCCAATGATCGAAGCCCCGCCCGCACCGAAACATAGCCCGCGGCAGGCCGTGAGATATGCCTTTCGCCACCGCTTTGAAGCGGCTTGTGCCCGCGCGATCTTTGGCCTCACACGGCTTTCCTCGACGGATCGCGTTTCAGCCTTCGGTGGCTGGCTCGGGCGAACCATCGGGCCCCTCACCAGCGCCCACCGGACCGGCGCGAACAACCTGGCCCAGGCCCTGCCCGAGATTGACCGTCGCGAACGAGATCGGATTCTCATGGATGCCTGGGACAACTTCGGGCGCACGATGATGGAATATGCCGTGTTGTCGCGCCTCGCCAAGGACACCGATCGTATTGCCGTCGACGGCCACGAAGCCCTGGCCGCGCTCGCGGCCGAAGGCCGTCCGGCCGTACTGTTTTGCGCCCATCTCGGCAATTGGGAAATCATTCCGCAGGCGCTGGCGCGCCTCGCCAAACCGCTTACGATCGTTTATCGGCCGGCCAACAATCCGTTGGTTGATGGCATCATCGGCGAGATCCGCAGCCCCTATACGGCGGGCATGGCGCCAAAAGGTTCCGGCGGGGCCCGCCAAATGCTCAAGGCCCTGGGCAACGGCGAACACCTGATCATGGTCGTGGACCAAAAGATCAACACCGGCATGGAGGTGCCGTTCTTCGGGCGCGGCGCCTTCACCGGCGACGCCGTCGCGCGCTTTGCCATGCGTTTCGATTGCCCGATTTTCCCAGTGCGTACCGAACGTCTCGGCGAAGGCCGCTTTAAAATCACGGTCGAGGAGCCATGGCGATTTCCCGCCGGCGGCAGCGACGACGATGTCCATGCCGCGCTCTTGCGCATCAATCGGCGCCTCGAGGACTGGATTCGCGCGCGGCCCGGCCAGTGGCTGTGGATGCACAATCGCTGGCCCGCTTGATCGGAACAGCTTGATCAAGCCCGTTTGACCGAGCTAGCGTGATCGGGCGAAAGGCGGCTTTCTAATCCGACGGCGCGACCGTCAGCGTCAATCCGTCGAGGGCTTCGGTGAACTTGATCTGGCAGGACAAGTGCGAGCTGCCTTCTTTGTAGGAACCGGTCTGTTCCACCAATTCCAGTTCGTCGGCGCCGCGGGCCGGGACCATCGCCAGCCAGGCATCGTCGACGAAGACGTGGCAAGTCGCGCAAGAGCAGGAGCCGCCGCAGATGGCTTCGACGTCCATGTTGGCGTCGCGGAGAATTTCCATGACGGTGTTGCCGACCTTGCCCGGAATGGTATGGGTTTTGCCGGCACGGTTGGTGACGTGAATTACAGCCATGGCGGCGCCCTTAAATCCTGATTCCGAAGGTAACGTAGCCCACGGATTTGAGGCCCGGTGCCTATCGCAGATCGCCTGAGTCGGGCAAGGCTTATTTCAGGCTTCGGTCACGAGCGCTCCCTTTAGCCCTTCGGCCAGCCGCACGAGTTCCGCCTGGTCGGGCATCATGTCGGAGGGCAGAGAACCCGGAGCGACACAGGCGCCCTCGAAAATCTCATGGCTCGGGCGTATGGGTTGGGCGCCGTCGGCGGTCCCTAAGACCGCCACCTCCATATACCGCGGACGAATCGGATAGACCGCAAGTACGCGGGTAGCCTTTACGTCCAGGCCGGTCTCCTCTTTGACTTCGCGTACGGCCGCCTCGGCGGGGCTTTCTCCGGCCTTTACAAATCCCGCCGGCAATCCCCATGGATACCGGCGGCGATAGACGTGGTGCAGGATCAGGATCTTGCCATTGGCGGAATAAAACACGCCGACGACACCGATCGTGAAGCGCACATTCAAGAGGCGTACCAGCCCGCGGGTGAGCGGGAGAGGAAGCAGGCGAAAGAGCCGAGCGAGGATGACTTTCACGAAAATCGTTGCCCTTGAAGCGAATGCGACAGCCTTTATGGCCGGCCTCGGCTGAAAAGGGAATCCCCGGTCATGCGCGCGCCTGTGGACAAACCATGGCCAGTTTTGCTATCGAAAATCGAGGGTTTTCGTCCACCCGGATAGATCTGGCTTGATCATGAGAACGCGTGAATTTCCTTTCGATTGGCGGGGGGTCGGCCAGTCCGCCGCCTTGGTCATCATGGCCTTGGGCGTGGTCCTGTTCGCGGCCCCTCCGGCCGAGGCCGTGGACCTCGTCAACCGCGACCGCGTCCCCCGCGAGGTCGTGGTCAATCAGGCCGACGGCTCCAGTCGAACAATCACCGTCCGCGCCGGCGAGAAAGTGGAAAATATTTGCGACGACTGCGTGATTCTGGTCGGCGCCGGTTCAGTTGAAACCCGCGGCCGCCTGACGGTCAGGATCGCGGGCGGCGTGGTTTCGATCGAATCCCCACGATAAACGAAAGCCCGCTCTCACGGACGTAGCGATGCGCGCTTCAATGCGCCGCGACCAATCCAAGCGGACGTCGCCAGAAGAACCAGCGAAAGCAGGATCAGCAGCGCGGCGAGCGCATTGATTTTGGGACTGACGCCCAAGCGAATGCTGGAAAACACAACCATCGGCAAAGTCGTCGCTTGAGGTCCGGAGACAAAACTCGCGATCACCAAATCGTCGAGCGAGAGCACAAAAGCCATCAACCACCCGGCGGCGACGGCTGGGCGAATCATCGGCAAGGTAATGGTACGGAATACCGTGAACGGTTTCGCGCCGAGGTCAGCGGCGGCCTCCTCGATGTCGCGCGCCATGCCGGCAAGCCGCGCCTGGACAATCACCGCGACGTAAGCCGTGGTCAGGCCGGCATGAGCGATGATCACCGTGAAAAGGCCGCGTTCCGGCATCCAGGAAAAAGCCTGCCCCAAGGCCACGAACAGCAATAACAACGAAAGCCCGGCGATGACGTCGGGCAGGACGAGCGGCGCGGCCACGGCGCCGGCGAGGGTTGCGCGGCCCGGAAACTGTCCGAAGCGCGCGAAGGCGTAACCGGCCGCCGTGCCGAGGATCGCGGCTAGGCTCGCCGAGACCACGGCCACGATCAGACTGTTGGCAGCGGCATCCAAGATCTGCCGATCGGCCAGGAGCTCGGCGTACCACCGGCCCGAGAACCCTGCCCAGACCGTGACCAGCTTTGACGCATTGAAGGAATAGACTATGACCACCGCCAACGGCAGGTAAAGGAACGCGAGGCCAAAGCCCAGGAAGATGGCGGTGACCGAGAGACGGCGCGAGGGTTTCACGGCCTTGCCTCCGCGCGCATCCGCAGCGATTGGAATAGCATCACGGGAGCTATGAGCGTCGCGAGCAGCACCACGGTCGCGGCCGCGCTCATGGGCCAATCGCGGTTGGAGAAAAACTCATTCCACAGGACTTTGCCGATCATCAAGGTGTCGGGCCCGCCCAGCAACTCAGGGATGACGAATTCACCTACCGCGGGGATGAACACCAAGAGGCAGCCCGCCAGGATGCCTGGGTGCGACAACGGCAAGGTCACGCTGAGAAAAGTGCGCCACGGCTTCGCCCCAAGATCAGCCGCGGCTTCGAGCAGCGCCGGGTCAAGCTTTTCCAGGCGCGCGTAGAGCGGCAGGACCATGAACGGCAGGTAGGCGTAGACAATCCCGAGATAGACCGCGCCTTGGGTGTTGAGCAAGACCAACGGCGCATCGATCAAACCCATCGCCTGCAACGCGGTGTTGATCACGCCGCTCGGGCGAAGCAATCCGATCCAGGCGTAGATGCGCACAAGAAACGAGGTCCAGAACGGCAGCATGACCAGGATCAGGAGCACTTCGCGGCGGGGCGACGGCGCGCGGGCGATGGCATAAGCCATGGGATAGCCGAGAATCAGCGTGATCGTCGTCGCTATCAGGGCAATGCCGAGCGAACCGACGTAGGCCTTGAAATAGAGCGCGTCGGTGGCCAGCAGCCCATAGTTGGCGAGCGTCGCCTTGAGGCCGACAACGACGCCGTCGACGCGTTCGAACAATGCCGAATAGGGCGGGACGCTTAACTGAGCCTCGGCAAAGCTGATCTTGAGGACGAGGGCAAAAGGCAGGAAGAACACGATGGCCGTCCACAGCCATAAGGCGGCGAGAACCAGGCGCCGCCCGGAACCGGCCGAGGTGCCCCGCGCGATCATGGCTCTATCGCCGTAAGCGCGGTGGCAGACCACGACAGGTGAACCGAATCGCCCTGGGCAAAAACCGAGGTTGCATCGGAATTTTGCACAACCACGCGGACCGTGCCACCGGCCGGGACTTTTACAAAATAGGTCGATGCCGTGCCGAGAAAGACCACCTCCGCGACCGTGCCTTGGACACCCTGCCCGGTTTCGGATTCCGTCGTCCGGGAAATCGCGATCCGCTCGGGCCGCAAGGCCACGGCGCCGGTCAAAGGCCCGCCGTTCAAAAACGAGCCGCTGGCCACGCGCGCCTCAAGTCCCAAGTCGGCAACGAACAACGTGCCCGGCGTGGCGCCGGCGGTCACGGGCCAGATGTTCATATCGCCGAAGAACCGCGCGACGCGCTGACTGGCGGGACGCTCATAGAGGTCGCGCGGCGCGCCAATCTGCAGGATGCGGCCGGATTCCATGATGGCGACGCGGTCAGCCATGGCCATGGCCTCGCCCTGGTCGTGGGTGACCAGGACAAACGTGATCCCGAGGCGCTTGCGCAGGGCCATCAGTTCCAATTGCGTGCGCTCGCGCAAATGTTTGTCCAGCGCCGCCATGGGTTCGTCGAGCAGAAGCACGCGCGGGCGTTTAGCCAAACAGCGCGCCAGGGCGACGCGCTGCCGCTGGCCGCCGGAGAGCTGGTCGGGTCGGCGGTCGCCAAGCCTGTCTAACTCGACCGCGAGCAAGGCCTCGTTGACGCGCGCTTTGAGCACGTCGCCGGAAATATTGTCTTGCTTGAGACCGAAGGCGACGTTGCCGGCCACCGTCATATGCGGAAATAGGGCGTAGGATTGAAACATCATGTTGACCGGGCGGGCGTAGGGCGCGCTCAAGGTCATGTCCTCGCCGCCGATAAGCACGCGGCCCCGATCAGGCTGCTCAAACCCCGCCATCAGGCGAAGCAGCGTTGTCTTGCCGCAGCCGGAGGCGCCTAACAGCGCAAGGAATTCGTTCTCGCGAATATCGAGGCTTATGTCGTCAACGGCGGCCACGGCCCCGTAGCGCTTGCTGACGGCCTCGATGCGGATGACCGGAGACATCGAATGCACTGCCGATTTGGAAGCGGCGGTTTTGTCAGGTGCCGGTCTTCACCCTGCTCCAGATGCGTGTGCGCAGGCGCTCGATCTCCTGGGTCGGGCTGCTCTCGGGAAACAGCCTGTCCATCATGGCCTTACCGGGGTAAACGGTTTCGTCCTCGAGAATCTCTTTTTCGACATACGGCTTCGCCTTGGCATTGGCGTTGGCGTAATAGAGCTCGTTTGAAATGGGCCCGATAACCTCCGGCGTCAGAATGTAGTCGAGGAAGGCGTAAGCCGCATCGGGGTGCGGCGCGTCCTTGAGAATCGCCATCAAGTCGAACCACATCACCGCGCCTTCCTTGGGAATGCTGTAGGCGATCTCGACGCCCTTTTTGGCATCCTCGGCGCGGTCGCGCGCCTGAAACATGTCGCCGGAATAACCCATCGCCACACAGATATCGCCGTTGGCCAGGGCCGAGATGGATTCCGAGTTGTGGAATTTGGTGATATAAGGGCGAACTTTCTGCCAGAGCGCTCCGGCGTCTTCGTAATCCTTGACGACCGTCGAGTGAGGGTCTTTGCCCATATAGTTGAGCGTGAGCTCGAAGATATCGGACGGAGAATCAAATGCGTAGAGTCCGCATTGGGAAAGCTTCTGGGCGTTGGCCGGATCGAGGATCAGGCTCCAACTGTCGACGGCTGCGTTCTCGCCCAGGACCGCGCGGACCTTGGCGACGTTGTAGCCGATGCCGGAGGTGCCCCACATGTAGACGATGCCGTAGGCGTTGCCGGGGTCTTGGGCGGCAGCGCGGCCGGTAATTTCGGGATCTTGCGTATCGATGTGCGGGAGCCGGCGCTTATCGAGCGGCTGCAACACGCCGGCTTTGATAAAGCGGCTGAGGATCGGGCCATTCGGCACCACGACGTCGTAGCCTGAACTTCCCGCCAGAAGTTTGGCCTCCATGGTTTCCGATGAGTCGAAGACGTCGACATTGACCTTGATGCCGGTCTTGGCCGTGAAATTCTTGATAGTGTCCGGCGCGAGATAGTCGGACCAGATATAGAGGTTGAGCACCTTTTCTTTGTCCGCGGCCCGGGCCGGGAGAGTACTGAAGGAGGCCATGGTCAGCCCAAGCATGACCAGTCGAAGGACCTTTAAAAAGTGGTCGCGCATGTGTTTCACCCTCTGCGGCATGAGCCAAACCTGTCATAGCCGATTTTGGTGGCGCAGGCGACTGCCGCTCGCGGGCCGAACGTCGCCCCGGCTCTCTGGCCGGTGCCATGACATTGCGCCATAATCTAATCGCCGGATCGGACACCTCTGGGAAAACCAATCATGTCGTCGAAGCTTGCCGTGCATCGATTGGCAATAGGATCGGTCGGGGCGCTGATTTGCTCGGGCATTCTGGTTGGAGCCCTGGTCTTCACGCCCGCGAAGGCGGCGGAACCGCTCCTCGGCCTCCAGCGCGCCGTGGCTGAGGCGCAAAAGCGCAGCGATGTGCTCGGCAAGGAACGCGCGCGCCTGCATAAGGACACGCTCAAGGCCATGGCCCTCACCGCCCGGGCCGGCGCCGATGCCTCGCGCCGCGTCGGCGCCCTTGCTGCGCTCGCCGTGGCCGAGCAGCGTGAGGCGACCGCCGCCATCGGCGGTCTCCAGGCAACTGCGGCCTACCGCCGCGCCCGACAGGCACTGAACGAGGCGGTCACTGACTCGGTTGAACAAGGCGAGGCTATTGAGCGCGCCGCCGCCCGCGCCGTCCGCGGCGAAGTTGTGCCGTCGGTGAGCGATCTTCTGGTTTGCGACGGGCCCGACTGCCTGCCCGTGACCGCGCGCGAACACGCGGCGATGGTGTTGATGGGCGCCGTGGGGCCGACTTTCGATTCCACGAACTGGCCGGGCAAAGATGCGCCCTCGCCGATCACCGTCCTGGCCTACACGCCCGAAAGGCCACCGCTTGCCGAGCTCCGCCGTGCCGCCGATGAAGCGGCTCATCAAGCCGAAGCCGCGGGCGTCGAAGCCGGGCGTCTGCGCGAGGAACTGCGCGGCGATCCAACCCAGCGAGCAATCGCGGAAAATTATGCCGGGGCGCGGGTGAAAGCCGATGCCGCCACGGCGGAACGGGATGCCGCCGAAGCGCGGCTGCAGCGGGCGTTGCGGAACTATGCCGATGCCGGCCGCGCCCTGCAGCGTGCGGCATTGCTGGCCGGCGACGGCTACGTGCTCAAATCCGGCGGGCGCCAGGCTTGCAATGACCTCGCCTGCGTCGCGGCCGAAGGCCTTGAAGCGGCGGCATTCCTTGTGCTCGGCGCGGCCGAAAATATGGGCGACGGATTGAAAAGCTTCGAGCGCTTTCTCGCAGCCGTGCCGGGCGGCAGTTTGGTTTTCCGCTAAGGCGCTTCGCACGTATAGCGAATCTCGCGAACCCGCCAGATTCTTAATCGGTCGCATTTTCGTGCGCGTTAAGCCACTATGAGACTCCGATTTGGGACTCGAAGGAGCGACAGGTCATGACTTTAGCTGGCGGCGGGGCGCCCGTTTACCGGGCCTATACGGCTGGATCCCACGGCCAGATCCACTATCGCCACGCCGGCCCAGAGGAAAACCGCAGCCCGCTGTTGCTGCTGCATTCCTGCCCGGGTTCCGGATATCTGTACGACGCCTTTGCCCGGGAAATGGGACGCGACCGCACGGTTATCGCGCCCGATTTTCCAGGCTTCGGCATGTCCGAGGCACCATTGAGCGCGCCGGGCATCGAGGGTTATGCCGCCGCGATGCTGGAATTGGAAACGACGTTGGCCCTCGGCCTGTTCGACGTCATGGGTTATCACGCCGGCGGCGTGGTCGCCGCCGAGATGGCCCGCCAGCGGCCCGATACCGTGCGGAAGATCATCATGATCGGCGCGCCGGTGTTCACCGGCGCCGAGCGCGATAAGTTCAACGCACGATTCTCGGTGCACGGGCCGGACGAGCGCGCCAAAGCCATGGACAAGAGCTGGCCAATTTTCAAAACCCAGTTCTGGAAAATGGGCCCCGATCCCGAGCGCGCGTGGAATATCTACCTCGACGGTCAAAAGAGCCCCGAGGTTTCGTCCTGGGGCTTGCGCGCCGCCATCACTTACGATCTGGCCAGCGTGCTGCCGACGATCGATCAGCCGATCCTTGTTCTAAACCCCGGCGACGACCTCGCCGATTATACGCCGCGCGCCGCGCCGCTGATCAAGAACGGCCGCATCCACAATCTGCCGGAATGGACCCACGGCATGCTCGACGCCAAGACTGCCGAGATCGCCGGCTTGGTGCGCGATTTCCTCGACCGCTGACAAGAGCCGTCTACGGCGCGAACTCCGCCCACAGCGGTACGTGGTCGGAGCTTTTCACGTCTATGAGCGGGCGAGAATTCAGGAGCCTGAGACCCCGGTAAAACACATGGTCCAACACCTGATTGAAGTGCCGCCACCGCGGAGCCGCGGCGGGCACGCGAGTCAGTCCGACGTCGTGCATCGATTTGAGCAAGAGATGCCAGCGCGCTTCATTCCAGGTGTTGAAATCGCCGGCGACGATGCAAGGTCCCTTGTGCGCCGCCACCGGCGCGGTCATCTGCTCGACCTGGCGGGCGAACTTGGCGGTCGAGACCAAATTGATGGCGTGAACGTTCAAGACCAGCAGGCGTTCGCCGCCAAAGGGGTAGGTGGTGAGTAGGAATGTCTTGGGTGTGCCGATCAGGGGTTCGCGGTCCAATGACCGCGTGGCCTGGCTGGAGAGGGCCGCGACCCGGCTGCCGGTCTTGGGCCCGGTGGTGATGGCTTGCCGCGCCGTGGCCAAATTCTCGGCCATGATCCATTCAAGGCCACTGGCGAGATGAAAGGGGTGGGCAAGCCCGCCGTACAACACCGCCTCTTGCAGGAGCGCCAGTTCCACACCGGCGCTCATGGACGCGAGGTCGGGCATGCAGCCTTTGCGCCGCGCCTTGAACATGTTCCAGGAAATCATCTTCAAAGTCGCGCCGAAGGTTGTGGCCGAGGCCTCGCCCAGGCGCTTCAGTGGCGCGGCTCGGTCGACGGGCTGGAACTTACTGCGGAAATTAATCATTCCAGCACTCGCCGCGACACTCTTTAAAAGTCTGCGGCCGCGCGCAAAACGAATTGGCGCACACCGTTGGGCGCGAATCGCCCGGAAGCACCGTCCACCGTCCAGCCATACTTATTGGTGACATTGACCACCTGCGCGCGCAACGTGCCCTTGACGCCGTTGACCGCGAACGGATAGCGCGCGCCGAGCGTCAGGGTAGCAAGGGCGGGAATACGCAAGGTGTTGGCGCGGTTGGCGGTTTGAGCGCCTTCAACATCGAACTGGGACTCAAGCGTGAAGCCGCGCCAGGACGACGCGCCGTACTGAAGGTTGAAGCGGAACTGGCGCGGCGCGGTGCCTGGCGGAATCTCGCCGATCAATCCCTGATCGACCGGCAGCCCGGCCACGCGCGCTTGCAGGAAGACCGCGCCGCCAACGACGGTCAAGCCTTGGAAGGGCCGTCCGGTCAGCGAAAGTTCGATACCCCGATGGCGGAGATTTCCGACATCGGTATAGACGTTGACGGCGTTGCGATCAAAGTAGGGCTTGCTGACTTCGAACACGCCGGCGACGAAATTGAGCCCCTGAATGATGCGGTAACGAAAACCGGCGTCGACTTGTTTCGTCAGGCTTGCCGGCACCGGCGCGCCGGCGTTGTCGGCGTTGTCGGGCGCGGTGCCGAATTCCTCCAGCCCGCGCGTGTAACCGGCGTAGAACGCAAGCGCCGGTGAGGCGTAGAGGGCGAGGGTTGCGTTGTACAGCCAGGGCTCGCTGTTGGTTGAGGCCGTGGCGAGGCCGATCTTGCCAAAGGTGCGGTCATAGAACGCCTTCTGCAGGCCGACGCTGAATTCGCCGACGTTGGCCCATTGACCGATATAGGAGATGCCGGGCGTGAACTGGCGCACGATATCGCGGTCGCGTGGCGTGGCGAATACGTAATTCGGTTGCGCGACCGGCCGATAAACGCCGATGGTCGCCGGACCGAAGGACACCGAGGCGCCGCCACCGAACACGCGCGTGGTGTCGCGGCCGCGCACGGCGAAATGCACGGTGTGGCGGAACCGCCCTTCGGTGAAGACGCCCGACGCCCGCATTTCGCCCGAATAAGAATCGGAATCGGCCAGCGGGAAC
This sequence comes from Caenispirillum bisanense, assembly GCA_945906455.1. Taxonomy (GTDB): domain Bacteria; phylum Pseudomonadota; class Alphaproteobacteria; order Rhodospirillales; family Rhodospirillaceae; genus SHVO01. Next base: position 10,871 of record CAMDRB010000013.1, on the reverse strand, counting down.
TTGGTGATATCGAGATTGCCCGTGCCGTTGGGCTGGGTATTGCGGTAAATAACGGAATAGTTCAGCGGCCGCTCGGAGTCCGAACGGAAGATCGCCGCCTGCAGGCGCCAGTTCGGCCACGGTGACGTGCGCAGCAAGGCGCCGGCGGTAAGGTCGTTGACCCGGCGATCGGCCCAGGTCTGGGTAAAGAACACCGAGCGATCGTACTTCGGCGGCAGGTAGGCGCCGCCCGTCAGAATCAGCGGCTGCTGCTCGCCGTCGTGATTTTCGGCGTAGTGGATGAACGGGATGAATTCGACGGCATCCGTGGGCGTCCATCGCCACATGTTGGCGATGTTCCAGGATTTGGTTCGACCGTGCACTTCCGAAATTTGTTCATAGAGCGAGCCGCCGAAGGTGAACCCAAGTTTGCCGGCGATCACCGGCACCTTGAAGTCGACGGCGGTGACGTTGAGGCCCGTGGGCCGGCGGAACTGCGTGTCGGAACTGAAACCGAATTTATCGTCGGGAAGTACGAGCCCAGTATCGGCGATGCCGGTCGGCGCCGGGAACGGATAGGACTGCGCCGCCAGGCCGATGCGCATGGTCGTGCCCCGGGCGATGCGCGAGCCGAGAAAGCCCTGCTGATCGAAATAAAGACCCTCGATGCGGACGTTGCCGGCCTGCATGGGGTTGAACCCGCGCGCGCTGTTCTGGCTGTAAAGGCCGATGTTGTCGGTGCCGACCCTGGTGCCAAAAGCGTCTTCCGCCGAGGAGACAACGTTTTCACTGGCACGTTGCGCGCGCGCGGCTCCTGAGGTCATGGAAAGCGCCAGGAGCGCAGCCGCGCTCCAGGCCCAACGGTTCTCTTTCAAATTCGCCCCCAAAGAAGATATACCTTTTGAATCAAAGGTATAAGGTCGCGAGTGTGGCCGCCCAAGTTCCGCGGAAAGGCGATGATCCGGCGCCCGGAACTAACGGGGCATTGCTATAGGCGCAGACCATGGCGGTATCAAGTGCCGGATCGCCGCGTTTCGGAGTATCATGGCCATTCCGGTAGTCACCAGGGAGCTTGGCCATGACTGGATTTCATCTTACACGCCGTTCGTTTTTGGCAGTGCCGCCGCTGGCCGTGGCGATGGCATCGACCGCTCTTCGTGCCGAAGGCCCGAAGGCCTATTTTCCGCCGCGCGGTAAATGGCAGCGGAAATCGCCGGCTGAAGTCGGGCTCGATCCCGAGAAAGTTCAGCAAGCGGTGCTCTATGCCCAGGCGAACGGCAGCGACTGGAATTTTGGGCGCGATCAGGTGCGTTCGTTTGGACCAGCTCTCGGGCCGGTGCCGAATTCGCACGCCCAGACCAATGGCGTCATCTTGCGCCATGGTTATATCGTGGCCGAGTTCGGCGACACCATGGCGGTCGACCCGGTCTACAGCATGGCCAAAAGCCTTATGTCGACGGCCGGCGGCATTGCCTTGACCAAGGGCCTGATCAAAGACATCAACGATCCGGTCGGCAAATATATCAAGGACGGCGGCTACGATTCTCCGCACAATTCCAAGATCACCTGGCGGCACCACTTCGAGCAAACCAGCGAGTGGGAAGGCACGCTGTGGGATCGTAACGCCAATTTCCTCGGCACGGAGCTTTTCGGCGCCGGCGCGATGAAGCCGCGCGAGATCCACGATCCCGGCACGTATTATGAATACAACGACGTGCGCATGAACCGCTTTGGTCTATCGCTCGCGCGCCTGTTCGGCATGGGCGTACCGCAGGCGCTCAAAGAGAACATCATGGACCCGATCGGGGCCTCGGAAACCTGGAAGTGGCTGGGCTACGACAATTCCTATGCCGACATCAACGGCAAGAAGGTGCAGTCGGTCACCGGCGGCACCCGCTGGGGCGGCGGCTTCTGGACCAATTCGGAAGATATCGCGCGCTGGGGCCTTTTGATCAGCAACAACGGCCGCTGGGAGGGACGCCAGCTGCTCTCTGACAAGTACATCCAAGATTCCGTAAAGCCGAGTAAATACGGCCCCGACTACGGCTATCTGTGGTGGCTGAATTCGACCAAGAAGAAGTGGCCGAACGCTCCGGCAACCAGCTTCGCCGCCAGCGGCAACGGCTCGAACCTCTTGTGGATCGACCGTGAGCACGACCTCGTCGTTGTCTGGCGGTGGGCCAAGGGTGACGCCTTGGACGGCGTGGCGCAAAGGCTGATTGCGTCGATCACCGCCTAGAGCCTGAGGCTCACGGCCCGCGGTTCCGCCAGCTGATCGGATGCGCGCCCGCCGGCCCTATGAACGGCTGAATCAGCATGCGGTCGATGCGAAGCTGGACGGGGTCGCGAAGAATCTCGAGCCCGATGGTCATGCCTTCATGTCCCGCCGACGGCTGCGCCCGGTAGGTTCCGAACAGGCGGTCCCACCACGGCACCTGAAACCCGAAATTGCTATTGGTTTCGTTCGGAAGGATCGAATGGTGGACCCGGTGCATGTCGGGGTTGACCATGAACCAGCGTAGAATCCTATCTAAATTTTCCGGGAGCCTGACGTTGCCATGGTTGAACGTGGACGTGGCGTTCAACAGAACTTCAAAGACAACGACGGCGACCGCCGGCGCGCCGAGCGCCACAACGGCGGCGATCTTCACGACCATGGAAAGGACAATCTCGAGAGGGTGAAACCGCGCGCCGGTGGTCAGGTCGGTGTCGAGATCGGCATGATGCATACGGTGAAGCCGCCAGAGTACGGGCACGGCATGGAACGTGACGTGTTGCAGGTAGATCGCCAAATCGAGAAGCGCGATCGCAATCAGGATCTTCAACCATTCCGGCAGACTTAAGGTGTTGAGGAGGCCCCAGCCGCGGGCTTCCGCGGTTATCGCGAAGCCGACGGCGGCGGTTGGAAACATAAAACGCACAGCCAGTGTATTGAGCGCCGTAATGCCGAGATTATTGGGCCACCGCCGCCATCGCGCTACCGCACGGGCACGGCGGGGCTCCAGCGCCTCCCAGCCCGCCATTAGCGCAAAGACGCCAACGAAGAAACCGAGCCGGATCGCGGGCTCATGGCCAAGAACGAAATCGGTCAGCTCCGGCAAACCCGCCTCCGCATATCGTCAGTGGAGTTGCCGATTCCCGCCCGAAATCAACTCGCCTGACAGCGATTCTTATCCCTTGGTCGCCAGCAGAGTCTGGGTATAGCCCCGGATGCGTTCGGCGTTCTTACCGACATCGCCGCCCCCGACGCGCGATAAGGACCGTACGTCGATCTTACTGCCGCCGTCGGTGGCCGTGACGCGGATGACAACATCGTCGATGAAACCGAACCAGAAAGTTTTGTCCCAGGCCTCAATGCGGCCTTCTTCAGGCTTTGCGGTAACCAGAGTCCATTTTTGTTTTTTGACGGCCTCCAGCGCGCGGCTAAAGGCGTCGGTCGTGGAAACCCCTTCCAACACGATCGGCTTAACATCCGGGTAGGCCTTCAGTTGCGCTTCGGGAATGTTGATGATGATAGCGCCCCGTTTGGTTTCCTGCAGGTATTCGGCGGTATTGGTGGCGTGGGTTTGTTCGCGCAACGGCAGGACGTCAACGAACGCCGGCGGATTTTCGATATCCGTCGAAATGTCATGGATGGGGGGATGGGGCGAGCTTGAATATCTCAGCGAATAGGGGGTGAAGGCACCGAGACCGCCCACGATCAGGCCGACAATGACCATCGCCGAGCGGCCGAGGAAGGCGCCCTTATAGAGGACAAGGGCAAGCAGGAGTGTGACCGCGCACAACGCCGCACCGGCCGCTGCGATATAGGCGCCGGTCGGCAATAGCGTGAGCAGCGCCCTCTGTAACGGCAAGATTCCAAAGCGGTAGCCTAACCCAGAACCAATTTCGATAATGACGCCGATGAGCGCGACGGCAGAAGACACCACCGCAATGCGGTGGTAATTGCGGGCGAGCCAGCCTGGTCGTGTTGTTTGGATACTCTCAGACATCTCACGCCTCCCCTGAAAATCGCGATTCAGCAACGCGGCACTGTCACGTTGATAGCAGGCTTGCGGCCACTCTGACCATCCGTCAGCCAAGTGGATGAACAAACTCAACTATTCCGGCCGCCGAACTTCGCGCGATGAAGAACGCCCCAATTTGGCTGGCGCCGGAGCGAATCGCCATCGTCGACATCCGACAGCAAATCGACGAAGGCAACTCTCCTTCCCGCGAGATTAGCTAAGGTATCGGCGAGCGCGTGTACGCTCGACCAGCGAACCCCGGCAAATGGGTCGAGAAAGCGCGGGCGTCGCCGAAGGCCGACGAGCCAATAACCGCCGTCCGTGGCCGGTCCGAATACGGCGTCGTTGTCGCCGAGGGCCCGGAAGGCCTTGGCAATGTGATTGGGCGCGATGTCGGGAATATCGCTGCCGACGATCACGACCGGCCCTGGAGGCAGTTCGCGGGCGACGTTGGCCATGCGTTGTCCAAGATCGCCCCGACCTTGGAACACGACCTTCAACTCAGGCGGCCAGTTACCGCACCCATCCGGCGCAACCGCCAGCGAAATCGCCCAACGCGAGTCGGGCGCCAATCGCCGCAGGGTGATGTCCAGCATCACACGCTGAAACCGGAGAGCTTGGACCTCGCCGATATCCTTGGCGAGGCGCCGTTTGCCGGTTCCCAGGCGTGGCGAACGTGAGAAGATGACGAGATGTCGGGTTAGCGCCATGATCAGCCGTAGAGGCGTTTGATGAGGGAGACCGGTAAACCGAGGAAATAGAGCGCGAGGCACGCGAGATTTCTCAGGCTTCGCTGCAGCCATCCTTCGCTTTGCCACCGCTGAGCGGACGTGCGCGCGGCCGCTTGAAGGATCGTGAGGCGTTTACGCCCGATCCGGCGCACCAGATCGACGTCCTCCATGAGCGGCAACGGCCGAAATCCACCAAGCTTGCGGTAAAAATCGCGATGGATGAGTAGCCCCTGATCGCCGTAGGGCAGAGCGAGCGTGCGGACCCTCCACGCCACCAATCGCTCCAGCCGACGCGCCTGGGGTGAGGCGTCGTCGAGGACGAAGCGAAAGGTCGCGGCCTTCATGATGTTTCCCTCTTCGGCGACGAACGCCCGCACATCGGCGTACCACTCCGGCGCGAGCTCCGTATCGGAATGGAGGAATATGAGCCACGGGCCTTGGGCGGCATCGGCGCCGGCGATCAGTTGCGGACCGCGGCCGCGCGGCCCCACAACCACTTTCGCTCCCTGCAGCTTGGCGATTTCGACGGTGCCATCGACCGAACCGCCATCGACCACGATGATCTCATCGGCCTGCGTGACGGATGCCAGTGTCGTCGGCAGCAACTTCGCTGCGTTCAGTGTCGGAATAACAATCGAGAATTCAGTTGTGGGCACTGCAGGACGCGCCGCCGAGCACGCAAAATTGCGCACAATACCGATGATTGAGTTTCACCGGCCGGCTTGCCTCCGCCAATGTCGCGCCCAATTCAAACGCCGGATCGTACGGCAGAAGCGTGCAGGCGACAATTGCCGGGCGGTCCGCGCCCTTGCGTTTCACGACCATGCGCGCGTTGGAGCACATGACGGACTCCGGGCTTTTACCGAGGATGCCCCAGCATTCTTCGGTAATTTCAGGCACGTCCGTACGCGAGTCCATTTCAGGAAACAGTACGAGACGAGACGGATCATCGACATCGATGTCAATCGCTAGCTTTTCGAAGACGTCGCGATAGCCCTTGCGCATCGCCAGTTCGGATTCGTCCCACAGCTTGCGGCCGGCAACCGTAACATTGAAGCCGTTGTGGGCAAGCCAGCTCAGCCCATCGACGGCCGAGCTCCAGGTTTGGGCACCGCGAACCTTCTCATGGTTTGCTGCCTCGTAATGGTCGAGAGACACCCGAACCGCCAGGCGGCCTAAAAATCTACGGTTGAGGTCGAGCAGCGGCGCCTTCAATCGCTGCATCGGCCGCATGGCGTTGGTCAAAACAAGGACGCGATGTCCTGCAGCGAGGCTGTCCTCGATCATCCCAAGAATGTCGGGATTCATGAAGGGTTCGCCGCCGGTAAAGCCGATTTCAGCGGGAGGGCCGGCCAGAGCCGCGGCTTCGTCAAGAAAGCCCTTGGCCTCGGCGCGGGCGAGATAGGCAAGCCGATCGTTTTTTGGGCTCGATTCGATATAACAATTGACGCACGTGATGTTGCAGAGCGTGCCGGTGTTGAACCACAGAGTTTCCAGGGCCCTGAGCGCGACGCTGGCCCGGCGTTGTCCCTTCGCCGTGATGTCCAAATGACTGAATTTCTGAGGAAAGCCGGCGGTTGGCTGGATCTGATTCACGGGAGCGCCCATATTCATGTGAACGCCAGTATACTATTGTTATAGTCGTCTATCGTAGCATGATTTTACGGCAAGAATGAGCGGCAACCCATCGTGACAAGCTCAACGCAGGGGAAAGGATTGAAGACCCGGTTGCGCGTTCTTGCGGTCGTCGTCGTCGTTGCGCTGATCGCCGCATTCTTCGCATCGGGGTTGCAAAGCTATTTTACCCTCGCTGCGCTGAGTGAGCGTCGCGCGGAGCTCGACCAGTTCCAGTCCGCCCATCGATGGTCTTTTGTGGCTGCGTATACGGGCGTATACATCGCCGCGACCGCATTGTCTCTGCCCGGCGCAGTGGTGTTGACGATCGCGGCCGGCGCGATGTTCGGATTTCCCGTCGGCACCGCCGTGGTATCGGTCTCAAGCACAGCCGGCGCTACCCTCGCATTCCTTCTCGCCCGCTTCATTCTCCGCGAGGCCCTTTTGCGGCGGTACGGCGCCAGGCTGGCCGCGGTCGATTTAGGCTTCAAGCGAGACGGCGCGGTCTATCTGTTGTCGCTGCGCCTTATCCCGGCGGTGCCGTTCTTCCTGGTGAATATCTTGATGGGCCTGACGGGGGTCCGGACGATAACCTACATCCTGGTCAGCTGGCTCGGCATGTTGCCCGCGACGATGGTCTATGTGTATGCCGGAACGCAGCTCGGCGCCGTGCACGCCATCGGCGACATTCTGTCGCCCGGGCTTTTCTTCGCCCTGGTGTTGCTCGGAGTCTTCCCGCTGGTTGCGCGGTTCGGATACGGCCGCTATCGCGCGCACCAGGCGCTTGCCAAATACGCCCGACCTAAGCGTTTCGACTACAATCTGGTGGTGATCGGCGGGGGCTCGGCGGGTTTGATTGCTTCCTACATCGCGGCGACGGTCAGGGCCAAGGTGGCGCTCATCGAGAGAGGCAAAATGGGCGGGGATTGCCTCAACACCGGCTGCGTGCCGAGCAAGGCGCTGATTCGGTCGACCCGTATCTTAGCCTACGGCAACCGAGCCCGGGAATTTGGATTTCGCTCGCTTTCGGCCGAGTTTGACTTCGCGGAGATCATGGACCGCGTGCACAAGGTCATCGGCGAGATCGCGCCGCACGATTCCCGGGAGCGCTACAGCGCGCTCGGTGTCGAGTGCATCGAGGGCGAGGCGCGCATTCAAGACCCCTACCGTGTCGTCGTGAACGGCCGCGTCCTGACGACGCGCGCGATTATTGTCGCAACCGGCGCCGAACCGATCATTCCACAAATACCCGGATTGGCCGACGTTCCGACGGTAACCAGCGAAACAATCTGGAATCTGCGCGTGCTGCCGTCCCGTCTGCTTGTCCTGGGCGGCGGCCCCATCGGCTGTGAACTGGCGCAATGTTTCGCCCGGCTCGGCGCGAAGGTGACGATTGTCGATATGGCGCCCCACATTCTCGCGAAGGAAGATGCGGATATTGCTGAAATCGTCGCCACGCGGCTGCGCCATGAGGGCGTTACACTTCTCACACGTCACACGGCCCAGGCGTTCGCGCGGCGGCCCGACGGGCCCATTCTGCGCTGCGCCGCCGATGGCGCCGGCACGGTCGAAGTTCCGTTCGATCTGGCGCTTTTGGCGCTGGGGCGGCGCGCCCGCGTCGGCGGCTTTGGCCTTGAAGACCTCGGAGTGCGGATTGCGCCGAACGGCACGGTCGAGACCGACGCTTATCTCTGTACCAATATCCCCAACATCTATGTCTGCGGCGATGCGGCGGGTCCTTATCAATTCACCCATGTCGCCGCGCACCAGGCTTGGTATGCGGGTGTGAATGCTTTGTTCGACCGATTCTATAAGCTCCGCGCCGATTACCGGGTTATTCCCTGGACGACGTTCACGGACCCGGAAGTCGCGCGTGTCGGCCTCAGCGAAGCGGAAGCTAGGGCCGCGAATATTCCTCACGAGGTGACGCGTTACGACATCGCCGATCTGGATCGCGCGATCGCGGATCAGGAGGCTTGCGGCATGGTAAAAGTGCTGACGCCGCCCGGTCGCGATACGATTCTAGGCGCGGCAATCGCCGGGCCGGACGCAGGCAATCTCATCGCCGAATTTGTATTGGCCATGAAGCACGGCATCGGCTTGAAGAAAATCCTCGGAACGATCCATGTTTATCCGACGCTGGCCGAGGCCAATAAGGCGGCGGCGGGAGCGTGGCGGCGGCAGCATGTTTCGCTGCGGGCACTCGCCCTGGTGGAACGCTTTCATGCCTGGCAACGCGGCTGATGGATGCCGGCAGCCCATATGTAGAAACATCAATGACTTAAGGCGCTCGTCGAGACGATCAACCGGCGCTAAAATCAACCAACGTGACAATGCCATCCTATGGGTCTCCCGTTGGGGGCGGCCGTAGAACAGCGGGAGCGGCCCATGAAACACCTTCGCTTTGTCGTGATCGCGCTTTTCCTCGGCGTGTCCTTTGCGGACGCCGGCAGTGCCCAAGACTCTGGCTCCAGGCCGACAGTCACCCGCGCCGAACTCGAGCGCTGGAAGAAGGAGCTCTCCAACTGGGGCCGCTGGGGCGCGGACGATCAGCGCGGCGCGCTCAATCTGATCACGCCGGTAAAGCGCCAACAGGCGGCGAAACTTGTGCGCGACGGCGTATCGGTCTCGCTCTCGCGCGATTTCGAAACCGAGAAATCGGTCGAGAACCCCAACCCCGCCGAGCACAAGATGATCGGCCTGGGCATGGACCAGATCGCGATCCGGTTCCACGGCTACGCTCACTCGCACATGGATTCGCTCTCGCATGTGTCGGAGAACGGTGTTTTCTACAACGGCTACAAGCCCGACGAAGCCACGGTGATGCGCGAGAACGGCCACAGCCGCAACTCGATCATCAACGCCAAGACCGGCGTGTTCACGCGCGCCGTTCTGATCGATATTCCGCGCCTCAAGGGCGTCGAATACCTGGAGCCCGGCACGCGCATCTATCCCGCCGACATTGAAGCGTGGGAAAAGCAGGCCGGCGTCAAGGTCTCCGCCGGCGATGCCCTGCTCATCTACATCGGCCGCTGGGTGCGCCGCGACAAAGTTGGGCCGTGGGCAATCCAAAAGGAAGCGCCGGGTCTCGACGCCTCGGTGATCCCCTGGCTGAAAAGCCGCGACGTCGCCTTGCTCGGCGGTGAGGCGTCACAGGACGCTGCGCCGGGCATTGCCGAGCTGGGCACGGCCCAACCCGTCCACAACTTCAGCCTGGTTTATTTGGGCATTCATATTTTCGATGCCCTCGACCTGACCGCCGTCGCGCGCGAGGCCGCCGCGCGCAAGCGCTGGGAGTTCCTGCTCACGGTCGTGCCGTTGGCTATCCCAGGCGGCACGGGCTCGCCGGTCAATCCGATTGCGACATTTTAGAGCATTATCCGGCGAAGTGGGTACCGGTTCGCCGCAGATAATGCGACCACATCAAGAATCTAATCACCCAAGGAAGGGCCATCGCGGGCGTTTCCGAACCAGGAGTTCAATCATGATCCGTCGCTCTGTCATCACGGCCTTTCTGTTGCTGCTCGCGCTCCAGCAATCCGGCGCCGCCGAGAACGCGCCATCCGCGGATCTTCGCAAGGTGCTCGAGGGCACGTGGGACCTGATTGAGTGGCCCGCCGAGGGCACGGTCATGCGGCCGCCAGAGATGAATGGCCGCTGGATGGTGCATGACGGCATCGTCGTCGCCATCCGTTTTCGCAATGGGCCGAAGTCCTTCGAGTCCTCGGCGGACTACGGTGAATACAAGATTACCGACACCGAGTGGGCTTACGGTTACGCGCGCAACCAACTCGCGCGCGGGCCGACCGCCGCCGAAGCGAAAACGACGGTTCAGCTCACGCAGCCGATCAAGATGCAGACGTATAAAATCACGCGCGAAGGCGCCAAAGTCATCCTGAGGGCGACCGACAACGCGTCGCGATGGGAATTTGACGGCCCGTTTTTCTCAGTGATCGCTGCCGACGGCTCGCTGACCCGTACCCAAAGATCGATGTGCGAACGCAATTGATTCGAGTCAATGATTGTCAGGTCGGCCAGGGACTGGCGCTCATCGTCTCCGGGAGTGGCGATGAGAAGAACCGACTTCTCGCATGGCGCGTTCCGATAGAATGTCGCGCGCTCCTGGGTCAAACAGCGATCTGGGAGGCCGTGGCCCTGGAGCCACTGGGCAGGAAGCTTGAGTTCTATTTGCGGTTCTAAGACGGAATTTTCCAGAATTGCCTTTGCAATTGCCGCGGTCTGTTTCGCAGAAAGTGAATCTAGTAAATAGCGCGCCGTCGTCGACGTGTCCGTATCCTTGAGACGGGTCACGAAGTAGGCAGCTGCGATACGCCCGATTAGTTGGTTCGTGTCCATGCGTTACACAGAATAGGGGTTTTCTACGTAGGCACACGCGTCCGACAGCCGCCTCAAGAGGCCTATCCTGGGGGATGGCAAGCGACAGCGGACGCGGGTGTTCAGCGAGCTGCAATCCCACTACCTGTTCCTCGACCGGTTCGGCCGGCCGGGCAAGGGCAACGACAAAGGCAAGGTCGAGGGT
>CAMDRB010000012.1 GCA_945906455.1 Caenispirillum bisanense | reverse complement strand
GCTTGGACTGCTTGGAGCAGCAGTCGCCCAGCGGTCTCGTTGGCGCACGCCGCCGAAGCGCCAGCCGCCGGGCTGATCGCCCGGGCGGCAACGCCGCCGGCGACCGTCACCACATGCTCGCCTTCCCAGGTTTCGACCGGACCGGACATGGCGTCGGCGAATTTCTGCGCGGCCGCCAGCGCTTGGTTGGCGAGCAGGAAGCCGGTCATCATGACCGCGAATTCGTCGCCACCGAGATGCGCGACCAGGTGGCCTCGGTCCTTGGCGACCGCCAGCCGATCGGCGACGCAGCGCAGGATCTCGTCGCCGGTATCGCGGCCGTAGGCCTCGTTGATATATTTGGTGCCGTTCATGTTGAAGAGCGCGATACCAACCATGCCGCCACTGGACGCGTTCTCGGTCACGGCCGTCGTCAGCCGCTCCATAAGGGCGGCGCGGTTGGGCAGGCCCGTTAGCGCATCGAAGAATGCGGCGCGGCTGAGTTTGCTTTCGCGGCGATGGCGCGTGAGCGCGTAACGAATTGATCGCTCGAGACCTTCGACCGTCAACTCGCCCTTGACCAGAAAGCCGTAGGCGCCGTGCGCGAGCGCTCCATCATCGATGCTGCGATCATCAAGCGAGGTCAGGACAATGAACGGTACGTCGACATCGAAGCGGCGGGCTTCGTCCATGAGATCGAAGCCGGTGTGCGGGCGCAGGTAGTAGTCCGCGAGGCAAAGATCGACGCGCTCGCGCGTCAAGACCTGCAGGGCTGCTGGAATCGTGTCGGCGTGAAAGATCTGGGCCGGTGGAACGCCGACGCCGCGCAAGAATCGCTTGATCAGCGTCGCGTCCATCTCGTTGTCTTCGAAAAGAAGAACCCGCAAGGACCCTGGCGTATAGCTTGGCGGCAGTGGGCACGGCGAATCGGTCATTGCGGCTCCGGGGTTTCGCCGCCGGACCTTGATAGCCTTGGCGGGGCCGATTTTTTGATCGAGGACAAGCCTACAGCCGAGGGGTTTATAGTTCGTGAATCCGGCCCCTTCTGAGGCCACCCCCAGGGCCGTCGGCGCCCGGCCGGTTTCGAGCCCTTCGGACTGGGGTGCACCCCTTTGTAACCGTACCGACAGCTCTCCCGCGCCGGTGGTGCCGGCGGGCCGCCCAGGACCTAAAGGCGTGCATCGGCCGGGCCGGAATTCTCCAAACAAAACAATTCAGCCGCCTCATTTTGCTGGATGAAAATGATGCGCGGGGAGCGGCCGCGCGCGCCGGTCCAAAGCGGCCCGCGCGCCTGGGGATATTATCTTACCGAGAAATATTGGCCCGGCCATGTTCCCCCGGGACATTCAGGCTTGACACAAGCTTGGTCATGCCGTTGGTTACGCCTCCTAAAAGGGTGGCTAAAAGGGGAGCACTTTACGGGGAGTGCCGGGACCGAGAATCTCGGCTGACCTGGCAGCGGGAAACTGTTGCCAACGCCAGTCTTGCCCTGGTAGACCCCTGCAGCCTTCCGGACCGTGCAATCTCTCGCCGGTTAAAAGCCGACGAAATTCGAACCGCAAACGCAAATTCAGTTTTGAGTGAACGCATGGAATACTATTCAAGCTCTGCCTCGGTGATCCCGCAGACCAACTATCGGCGGTTGGCCCTGTTTGCTTTTGTCATGGCGCTCCACGCCCTCTTGTTTTGGGCGCTGCAGTCCGGACTGGCGAAGACCTTGGTGAATAAGGTCCTCGGTCCCATGGAGACCAGCTTGATCGAAGAGGAAGAGCCGGAACTCGAGGAGCCGCCGCCGCCGCCGCCCAAGTTCCAAGCGCCGCCGCCGATCTTTGTCGATATGCCGGATGTGGCGATAACCGAAGCGCCGGTCGCCAACACGATCACCGCGACCAACGAGAAACCCAAGGTCGCCCCGCCGCCGCCGCGCGCCGACGTCATCATTCCACCGAAAACCAATCCACGCAGCCCGATCGCGATCCCCGAGTACCCGACCATGTCGCGCCGCCTGGGCGAAGAGGGCTCGACCGTGCTCTTGCTGACCATCGACGCCGACGGGCGCGTGACGGCTTCGACGGTCGATGCCTCGAGCGGGTTCGAGCGGCTCGACGAAGCCGCCGTCAGGGAATCGATGCGCCCGCGCCTGTGGAGATTCATCCCCGGCACGATCAACGGCAAGGCCGCGGCGATGCAGTTCAAGTTTAGAGTCGTCTTTAAGATTGATAAGTGAGCGGCCGGGCACAGCCGGTTTATCCCGGCTGTCGGGTCAATTCTGAGTTTTAGAGCGTAGTGAGGATCACACAAATGAATACCAACTCGATGTTCGGTTCTAAATTGGCGGCCTGGATTTCGGCCATGGCGCTGGTGGCTGTTCTGGCCGGCGGTGCGGCCACGATCGTGGTGGCCGCGGAAGACGTGGCGGCTCCCGCCCCGGCGGCGGACGCCGCTGCCCCGATGCCGGCTGATGCAGCCGCCCCGGTGGACGCCCCGGTGGACGCCGCGGCGGCTCCGGCCGATGCTCCTCCTCCGGCCGGCCCGGTCTCGGTCGACAACCCCTACGGCATCGAGCACATGCTGGAGACCGGCGATTTTGTGAACCGCGCCACCTTCGTCATCCTGGTCGTTATGTCGGCCGGCAGCTGGTACATCACGATCATGCGCTTGATCGACCAGACCATCCTGATGCGCCAAGCCGCCGCCGCCCAGAAGTCCTTCTGGTCCGCCGGCAGCCTCAAGGAGGGCCTTGCCAAGCTTGACGCCAACAGCGCCTTCCGCGCGATCGTCTCCGACGGCATGAAAGCCGCAGAACATCACGACGGCAAGCTCACCGATCAGATCGATATGAACGAGTGGGTCTCCATGTCGCTGGCGCGCGCCACGGAAGCCATCAACTTCCGCCTTCAGGCGGGCGTCGCCTTCCTCGCCTCGGTCGGCTCGACCTCTCCGTTCGTTGGGTTGTTCGGCACGGTCTGGGGCATTTTGAACGCGCTGATCGCCATCGGTGTCGCCGGCCAGGTCTCGATCGACCGGGTCGCCGGTCCGCTCGGTGAAGCGCTGATCATGACCGCCATCGGCCTGATCGTCGCCGTGCCGGCCGTGCTCGGCTACAACATGGTCGTCCGCCGCAACAAGGTCGCCATGGAACGCGTGCGTCACTTCAGCGCCGATATCCATGCCATATTGTTGGCCGGCGGCGTGAAGAAGGCCTAGTTGAGCGCTTGTAAGGGGAGGCCGCTGTTATGGGCATGAGTGTAGGTCCGGCTGACGAAGAAGACGCTGAAAACTCCTCCATCAATACGACGCCGCTGGTCGACGTCATGTTGGTGCTGTTGATCATCTTCCTCATCACCATTCCGGCGGCCGTGAAGACGGTGGAGCTCAAGCTGCCGACGGTTTCCAACGAAGTCACGGAAACCAAGCCTGAGAACATCGTTATCGCGATCGCGACCGACGGCAGGACTTATTGGAACAATACGCTGATACGTTTCGACGGGTTGCTGCCGCGGATGCGCGACGTGGCCGTCCTCGTGCCCCAGCCTGAGGTCCATATCCGCGGCGATATCAATGCGCGCTATGAGTTCATCGGCAGGGTCGTCGCCACCGCGCAGCGCGCCGGGATCATGAAAGTGGGTTTCATCACCGATCCTGAATTGCGGGCATTGCCGCCGCTTGAATAGCGAAACTGCGGTTGTTTAGGGCCGGCTCTGTCACCAGAGCCGGCTCACTTAGAAAGGTGCGGGGATTTAAGTCATGGGTATGAGCGTAGGGCCAGCTTCTGGTGAAGCCGAGGTGATGGTGGAAATGAACACCACGCCGCTGATCGACGTGATGCTTGTGTTGCTGATCATGTTCATCATGAGCTTGCCGATTCAGTCGCACGCCGTGAAACTGGATATGCCGCGGCCGAATCCGAACGCCAAGCCGCCGGCCAACCCGTTGGTGGTCGACCTTGAAGTCGACTTCGACGGCACCATCCTGTGGAACGGCAACGTCGTCGAGAATTTCGACCAGCTGGCGCGCTACCTGGCCAGCGTCGCCGTCAAGGACGTGCAGGATGAAATCCATCTGCGCCCGAACCGGCTGGCGAAGTACGAGACTGTCGCCAAGACGCTGGCGATTGCCCAGCGCCTGGGCGTCAAGAAGATCGGTTTCGTCGGTAACGAGCAGTTCCTGCAGTAATCGGCCCCGGTTCCGCCACAAAAGGACCTGGGTTGCCGATGAGACTATGGGTTTGGAAAATGGGGAGTGCTGTTTCGGGTTAGTCCGGCAGCGTTCCTTTTTTACGTTTACGAGAGGGCACCATGACCACAATCAACACTGTTTCGCGGATAGCTTTGTCCTTGGCGCTGGCGATCGGCATGGCCGGCGCGGGCGTTGTCCTGGCGCCGACGGCGGCCATCGCCGGGGAAAAAGCCCCGACCGTCAGCCCGGCCGTGGGCAAGCCGCTGCAGGAAGCCCAGACGCTTCTCAAGGCCGGCAAGGCCAAAGAAGCCGCGGCGGCCGCGACGGTTGCAGCCGGCCTCGCCAAGACGCCTTATGAGATTTATGTCTGCAACGAAATCCTGGCCGGCGCGCTGATCAAGGCCGCCGACTACGCCGGCGCCGCCAAGGCGTTCGAGATGTCGCTCAACTCCGGAATGCTGCAGGGCCCGGATAAAATCCAGCGCCTGAAGGCCCTGACCCAGGTCTATTACCAGACCAAGAACTATCCGAAGACCGTCGAGTTCGCGAACCTATACCTGAAGGAAGTGCCGACCGACGCCGAGCTGCCGGTGCTGGTGGCCCAGAGTTACTATCTCCAGAGCGATTTCAAGCGCGCCAGCGAATCGCTGCGCGCGATCGTCAGGTCGTCGGATGCCGGCGGCAGGCCGGTGAAGGAAGAAACCCTCAACCTTCTGATGAGCGCCGAATACCAGCTGAAGAACGACGCCGGCGTCTCGCAGACCCTGGAACTGCTGGCCGCGCGCTATCCCAAGCCGCAGTACATGAAAGACCTGATCTCGATAAATCAGAAGGCGCTGCAAGGCGGCACCACCAAGACCAACCTCGACATCTACGTCATCAAGTTCATGGCCGGCCTGATCGCAACGCCGGCCGACTACACCGGAATGACCGAACTCGCGCTGCAGGACGGCCTGCCTGGCCTGGCCAAGAAAGTCATGGAAAAGGGCGTGGCCGACGGCGTGCTCGGACAGGGTGCGCAGAAAGACCGCGAAACGCGCATGCTGAACATGGCCAACACCCAGGCCGCCGCTGACCTTAAGAACCTGGCCGCGGGTGATGCCGAGGCCGCCAAAGCCAAGACCGGCGAACCCTTGATCAAACAAGGCGAAGCCTACTGGAGCTACGGCCAGTTCGATAAGGCGATCACCACGACCGAGGCCGGCATCGCCAAGGGTGTTGCCGACATGGACGACGCCAAGCTGCGCCTAGGGATAGCTTTGCTCGGCGCCGGCAAGCGGCCCGAGGCGCTCGCCGCCTTCAAGGGCATCACCGCGGGCAGCGTGCCCGAGAAGATCGCCGGCATGTGGAAGCTGCAGAAGTAACCAGCCCTGCTTGGGCTACGGTACACAACGCCGGACCAGTTCGCTGGTCCGGCGTTCTCGTTTTGCCGTCTGGTTCGCGGAAGGCGCGCGGAATCCCTCCCCCAAAAGCCTTGCCCCCAAGGCCTTGTAAGGCGCTCCTAACGCAAATGTAACGCTGCCGCCGAGGCCACCCCGCAGGTGCCCGGCGGCGTTTTGGGACCGGTTGATGTAATCTGCTAGAATACTTCGGGCCGACACGATTAATGCGAGAGGTTCCGCCATGCTGATCCGCCACAAGAAGCCGTCCGATGTCGCATCGCACGAGATCACGCCCGAGAGCGTCTATCTCGACCGCCGGCGGTTCATCCAGGCGAGCGGGTTGATCGCCGGTTCGATGATCCTGGGCGCGCCCGCCGGGCAGGCCGCGGTCATGCCGGCGAAGGGTGGGCAGTTTGCCGATGTCACCAAGGGCTACCGCAAGCTCGGCGAGAACGATACGCCGACGCCTTTCGAGTCGGTTACGACCTACAACAACTACTATGAGTTTGGAACCGGCAAGGAAGACCCGGCTGAGAACGCCGGGCCGTTCAAACCACAGCCGTGGACGGTCACGGTCGACGGACTCTGCGCCCACCCCGGCACCGTCGGCTTCGATGACTTGATCAAGCCGCATGCTTTGGAAGAGCGGATCTACCGGATGCGTTGCGTCGAAGCCTGGTCGATGGTCATCCCCTGGGTCGGGATCCCGCTGGCCGAGATCGTCAAGCGCTTTGAACCCCTAGGTGCCGCGAAGTATATCCGCTTCGAGACCATCGTACGGCCCGCGGAAATGGTCGGTCAACGCAGCGCCCATATTCTGCCATGGCCCTACGTCGAGGGTTTGCGCCTCGACGAAGCCATGAATCCGTTGGCGCTGATCGCCGTCGGGTTGTACGGCCAGCCGCTCTTGAACCAGAACGGCGCGCCCTTGCGCCTGGTCACGCCGTGGAAATACGGCTTCAAGGGCGTCAAATCGATTGTGCGCATCAGTTTCACCGAGGTTGAGCCCAAAAACACTTGGCGCGAGATGAACGCCTCGGAGTACGGGTTTTACGCCAATGTGAATCCCAAAGTCGACCATCCGCGTTGGACCCAGGCCACCGAGCGGCGGCTTGGCGGCGGCGGACTTGCCGGGATTCTGGAGCCGCGCCGCAGGACCTTGATGTTCAACGGCTACGAAGAAGAGGTCGCGCACCTCTACGACGGAATGTCTTTGACCAAGTATTATTAGCTTTTCCGCTCGGCGCGCCGGGTTCGGAAATCCTATGTCAGCCGAGATCTCGCCAGCCTCCGCGGGGGCATTCACGTGGGACCGCGCCTGGCGCGGTGCGCTGAAGCCGGTCGTCTTTGTCCTCTGCCTTATGCCGTTGCTCTGGCTTATCGTCCGGGCGCTGACGGTTGGACTGGGCGCCAATCCGATCGAGGCCGGCATCCGCTATCTGGGGGATTGGGCTTTACGGTTCGTGCTGATTGCGCTGGCCGTGACGCCCCTGCGCATCGCGACCGGCTGGAACATCGTCGCGCGCCTGCGGCGCATGCTCGGCCTGTTCGCCTACTTCCACGTCGTTGTGCATATTTTTGGATATGTCGGGGTCGATCACTTCTTCGATTGGGCGGCGATCGGCAACGATATCGTCAAGCGCACGTATATCACCGTCGGCATGATGGCCCTGGTGATGCTGACGCCGCTCGCCATCACCTCGACCGACGGCATGGTGCGGCGCCTCGGCGGCGCGGCTTGGCGCCGGCTGCATCAGTTGGTTTATCCCGCGGCCGTCGCCGGGGTGATCCATTATTTCATGATGATCAAGGCGGGCTACCAGGAGCCGTTGCTCTACGCCGTGATTCTGGCGGCGCTGTTCGGCGTCCGCATCTACAAAAAGTGGGCTTGAAGGCCGCGCGCCGCGCCTATGATAGAGTCGAAACTATATTGCGCCGGCCCGCCGATCGCAGCGTGCGAACGCCTTTGCGTGATATCGCAGGTGCGTGGCGCGCGACGGCGCCCTGGTTTTTCTTGGGTCCCTGTATAAGATACCGGATGGCCCGCCAATCCTTATCAACTCCCATTTTTTTCGTGGCATTGCCGGGCCCTTTCCGACTAGTCGCGGCGAAATATTGATGCCGAAGAAGAAAGCAGCTGTGGCCAAAAAAAGGGCCGCCAAGTCCCCCAGTTTATTTTCGGCCAGCCCGCTGGCCGCCATGACCGACTCGTTGGTCTGCGATTGTCTCGGCGACACGATCGCCGCCATCAACGACGCCGGTCGCGCCTTGCTCGGCGGTAAAGCCAAAGCCGGACGCTCGCTCTCGGCATATTTTCGCGACAGCGGCGGCAAGCCGGTGAAGAACATTGCCGCTCTGGCCAAGGGCCGCCAGCCCAAACACCTTGTGCTGGTCGATGGCAAGGCGAGCGGCCTGCTGCTGGATGTGACGGTCAAGGCGCTCGGCGGCGCCGGCGCCAGGGCGCGTGCGCTCGTGGTCGCGCGGGCGACGCCCGCGCCCCCCGCGCCCCCGGCGCCAACGTCAGCGACCCCGGGGACGCCGGAAATTGCCAAGCCGGCGCCGGAACCCGCCAAGGACCTGGCAACCCAGGCCTCGCTCACCGCGCAGATTCTTAGCGCCGCTTCGAAAGGGATCATCGCGCTCGACCTCAACGGCATCATCACCCTGGCCAACCCTGCCGCGGCCGATCTGCTCAACCGCGATTCCGGCGCCATGCGCTGCATGCCGATCGAGCGCGCCTTTATCTACGGCGCCGGTCACCCCGAGGCGGGCAAGCCGATTCCGATCAGGGCCCAGCTCAACGACGGGCCGTACTACCTCGATCGCGAGGTGCAGATGGCGCGCACCGACGGCGAAACCTTCGAGGCGGTCTATGTGGTGGTGCCGGTCATGGCGGCGCAGCGCGCCGTCGGTTATGTCATCACGTTTCGCGATATCACGCGCCGGCGCCGCGCCGAGGCCGAGATGCGACTTGCCGGCGTGGTCTTCGACCACAGCCCCGAAGGCATTGTCGTCGCCGACGACACCGGCCGGGTGACCAAAGTCAACCCCGCCTATGGCCGCATCGCCGGCATCCCGGCGGCAAGCGTGATCGGCCGTCAGCTTCCTGAAATCCTCGCCGCCGAGTCCAATTCGCCTGCCGGCGCGCTCAATCTGCTGCAGGGTGGCGATCAGCGGCAGTGGGAGCAATGGAACAAATCCGGCGACGGCCGGCGTTACGCGGCGGGCATATCCATCTCGGTGGTGCGCGATCACGACGCCAGCGTCCAGCAGTATGTCGCGATCATCTCCGACGTCACCCAACGCAAACTGGATGAAGAAAAGATCACCTATCAAGCCAACTACGACCAATTGACCAGCTTGCCCAATCGCACGCTGTTCATGGATCGCCTGACGCGGCTGGTCCTGGAAAGCCGGCGCGCGAAGTCCAGCGTCGGGCTGATGTTCATCGATCTCGACGGCTTTAAAGCCATCAACGATACGCTGGGCCACGACGCCGGCGACGAACTGCTCAAGGCGACGGCAAGGCGCTTAGAGAAATGCGTCCGTGAGGCCGATACCGTCGCGCGCCTGGGCGGCGACGAGTTCACGGTCATCATGCCCTTGATCGACAATTTTGAAGGCGCCGGTTATGTCGCCGGCCGTATCATCAAGTCCTTGACCGAGCCCTTCGACCTCGGCGGCCGTGTCGGCAACGTCTCGGCCTCGATCGGCATCTCGCTGTTGCCGGCCCAGGCCGCGACCGCCGCCGATCTCCTGCACAACGCCGACGTTGCCATGTATCACGCCAAGCGCCAGGGCAAGGCCAACTACCAGCCTTACAAGCCCGAGCTGGAGGCGATCGTCACGGTCAAGGACCGCGAGCTGTAGGGCCGGGGCGCGCGGGCGGATTTGCCCTTGCAATCTCGCGCCCTGTCGGTCAAAAGCATCGCTCATCACTGGGGCCTGAGCGTGGCCGCGCCTTATGCGCCAAGCCATTGATAAAACGCGTGAAAAATCTATCATGACCACCGCCGTCGCTGCTTCCGCCACCACGAATTCCGGCGCCTTACATGCTGCTCTGGCCAATGCCATTCGCTTCCTCTCGGCCGATGCCGTGCAGAAGGCCAACTCGGGCCATCCGGGCATGCCCATGGGCATTGCCGACGTGGCGACGGTGCTGTTCACGCGCTTCCTTAAGTTCGACGCGTCCGCTCCCAAATGGCCGGACCGCGACCGTTTTGTGCTCTCCGCCGGCCACGGCTCGATGCTGCTCTACAGCCTGATGTACCTGACCGGCTACGCCGACATGACGCTCGATCAGCTGAAGAACTTCCGCCAGCTCGGCAGCATTACCGCCGGGCATCCGGAATACGGCCACGTCTCGGCCGCCGAGACCACCACCGGCCCCTTGGGCCAGGGGCTGGCGAACGCCGTCGGCATGGCGCTGGCCGAGCGCCACTTGGCGGCGCGCTTCGGCGACATCGTCGATCACACCACCTATGTCATCGCCGGTGACGGTTGCCTGATGGAAGGCATCAGCCACGAAGCCATCTCGCTGGCCGGGCATTTAAAGCTCAATAGGCTGATCGTACTTTTCGACGACAACCAGATCAGCATCGACGGGCCCACCGACCTTTCGGTCTCCGACGACCAGCGCAAGCGCTTCGAGGCCTCGGGCTGGAATACCTGGGCCGTCGACGGCCACGATCCCGACGCCATCGCCGCCGCCCTCACAGCCGCGCGGAAAAGCGAGAAGCCGGCGATGATCGCTTGCCGCACGGTCATCGGCTTCGGCGCGCCGACGCTGGCCGGCACGGCCAAGACCCACGGCTCGCCGCTTGGCGCCGCCGAGATCGCCGGTGCCCGTGAAAAGCTGGGCTGGCCCCATGAGCCTTTTGTCGTGCCCGATGACGTACTCGGGAGCTGGCGCGCGGCCGGCGCGCGCGGCGCGGTCGTTCACAAAGCCTGGGCGGCCCGCATGGCGCAAATGCCCGACGACCAACGCCGCGAATTCTTGCGCCTTGCGAGTGGCGCGTTGCCTGGGGGTTGGGAGAAGGCGATTGTCGCCTTGAAGCAAAAGACCTCGGCCGAGGCCCCGAAAGTAGCGACGCGACAGGCTTCCGAGACCGTGCTCAACGCGCTCGCGCCGGTGATCCCGGAGATGATCGGCGGATCGGCCGATCTCACCGGTTCCAACAACACCAAGGCTGCCGGCATGAAGGCGGTGAGCGCCGCCGACTACGCCGGCCGCTACATCTATTACGGCGTGCGCGAGCACGCCATGGCCGCGGCCATGAACGGCATGGCGCTGCATGGCGGCGTGATACCCTACGGCGGCACGTTTCTGGTGTTCACCGACTACTGCCGCCCGGCCATCCGCCTTTCGGCGCTGATGGGCCAGCGCGTGATCTATGTCATGACCCATGATTCCATCGGACTCGGCGAAGACGGCCCCACCCACCAGCCGGTGGAACACCTGGCCGCCTTGCGCGCGATTCCCAATCTCTATGTCATGCGTCCTTGCGACACGGTGGAAACCGCTGAATGCTGGGCGTTGGCCGTAGCGGCGAAGTCAACGCCTTCGGTTCTCGCGCTGACCCGCCAAGCTTTGCCGACGCTGCGCAGCGTACATACCGACGACAATCTCTGCGCCAAAGGCGGCTACGTTTTGGCCGAGGCGGACGGTAAGCGCGCGGCGACGATCATTGCCACCGGCTCGGAAGTCTCGCTGGCCATGGAGGCGCGCACCAAGCTCAAGGCCGAGGGTATCGCCGCGGCCGTGGTCTCGCTGCCGTGCTGGGCGTTGTTCGACGCGCAAGCGCAGAGTTATCGCGAATTAGTGCTCGGCGATGCGCCCCGCGTTGCGGTCGAGGCGGCGAGCACCTTCGGCTGGGAACGCTACGTCGGCCCCCTTGGTACTAAAGCTGGGGCGATCATTGGCATGACCACCTTCGGCGCCTCGGCGCCGGCGCCCGATCTCTACAAACATTTCGGCATCACCGCCGAGGCCGTGGTGCAAGCGGTGAAAGCGCGTATATAAGGGAGCAGCATCATGGCCGTGAAGATCGCCCCCAGTATCCTGTCCGCGGATTTCGCCAGATTGGGTGAAGAGGTCAGGGCCGTCGATGCCGCCGGAGCCGACTACATCCACGTTGACGTCATGGACGGGCACTTCGTGCCCAACCTGACCATCGGCCCGGTGGTGGTCAAGGCGCTCCGCCCCCATACCAAGAAGATCCTCGACGTCCACTTGATGATCGAGCCCGTGGACCCTTATCTCGCCGCCTTTGCCGAGGCCGGGTCCGACATCATCACCGTCCACGCCGAAGCCGGGCCCCACCTCGACCGCTCGCTGCAGGTGATCAGGTCCTTGGGCAAGAAGGCGGGCGTGTCGCTCAACCCTTCGACGCCCGAAAGCGTCATCGCCTACGTGCTCGATCGGCTCGATCTCATCCTGGTCATGAGCGTCAATCCGGGCTTTGGCGGGCAGTCGTTCATCACCGCGCAGGTCGAGAAAATCCGCAGGCTCAAGGCCATGATCGCCGGCCGCCCGATCGAGCTGGAAGTCGACGGCGGCATCAATCCGGAGACGGCGGCGAAGTGCGTTGCCGCCGGGGCCACGGTGCTAGTCGCCGGCACGGCGGTCTTCGGCACCAAGGACTACGCCGCCAACATCGCCAAACTGCGCGGCTAAAAATAATTAGAATAATTAGGGTCAGAGTAAAATTGTTTATTTTACTCTGACCCTAATTAATAAGTGTGATATATTTCAATAGGTTGAGTTTAAAAAAAGCTCCCCTTGCGCCGGCGCCGCGCCTGTAACAAAAAGATCACAAATCCGTCACAAAAGGTATGGGGACCGTCGATATTGATGGCGCTTCACGCGGCCCACTTTCCTCAACGGAGAACCCCCATGCTCAAGACATTCGCAGGCGCCCTCGCGGTAGCCGCCGCCTTGGCTGTACCTGGAGCGCAGGCACTCGATGTCGATCCCGCGCTCAAGGACTACAAGAAGTCCGCGGGCGTCGAAGGCAGCCTGAAGTCGGTGGGCTCGGACACGCTCAATAACCTCATGGCGCTGTGGGCCGAAGGCTTTGCCAAGGAATACCCCAGCGTCAAGATCGAGATCGAGGGCAAGGGTTCGGGCACGGCGCCGCCGGCGCTGATCGGCGGCACCGCCCAGTTCGGCCCCATGTCCCGGCCCATGAAAGCCGGCGAGCTGGACGATTTTGAGAAGAAGTACGGCTACAAGCCGACCGCTGTGCGCGTGGCCGTGGATGCGTTGGCGGTGTTCGTCAACAAGGACAATCCGATCAAGTGCTTGAGCCTGACGCAGCTCGACGCCATGTTCTCCAAGACCCGCAAGAAGGGCGGCAAGGAAGATATCAAGACCTGGGGCCAGCTCGGCGCCACCGGCGAATGGGCCACGAAACCGATTTCGCTCTACGGCCGCAACTCGGCCTCGGGCACCTACGGCTACTTTAAAGAGGTGGGCCTGGGCGACGGCGACTACAAGGACAGCGTCAAGGAACAACCCGGCTCCTCGGCCGTGGTCCAGGGCATCGCCTCGGACAAGTTCGCCATCGGCTACTCGGGTGTGGGCTACAAGACCGCCGACGTGCGCATCGTGCCCTTGTCGGCGAAGGACGGCGGCGCGTGTTTCGACGCCAGCTCCGACAACGCCTATGCCGGCGACTTTCCCATCACCCGCTTCCTTTACGTTTACGTGAATGCAAAGCCCGGCACGAAGATCGATCCGTTGCGCGCCGAGTTCGTCAAATTCGTTTTCTCCAAACAGGGCCAGACCGGTGTGATCAAGGACGGCTTCTTTCCAATCCCGTCGGCGATCGCGGGGCAGGACCTGAAGGCGATCGGAGTAGAATAAAACGCTCTAACCACGGCTAAGTTGATGGCGCCGGCAGCCGATACGCCGGCGCCGATACCTTTTGAACTTCGGGCACCATGACCACACCGGCCGAATCATCTGGGGAATCCGGCGCGCCGCGGGAAGGCACGCCGCGCCCGCGCCGTTCCATGAAAACCGCGACATCGGTCCTGGTCGCCGACAAAGTGGCGGACTGGACGATTCGCATCGGCGGCCTGGGCGTGATCGCCGCGGTTTTCGGGATCATGCTGTTCCTGACGCTGGTGGTGGTGCCGCTGTTTACCGGCGCATCGGTTGAAGGGGCGGGGACTTCGGCCAATTCGGCCGTCGCCGGCCGCCCGTTGATGGACGTCATCGACGAATACAAGACCGTCAGTGTTTCCATCGACGAAACCGGCGCGGTCCATGCCTTCCACATCCGGACCGGCAGGCCCCTTGAGGTTCCGGCCTTTGAGCTTGGCCTTAAAGAAGCCGGCGGCAAGACCCTCACGGCGTTCGCGCGCACGCTCAGCGGCCGCGATATTGCCTTTGGTTTTTCCGACGGCACCTTGCGTCTCGCGACGATCAAGGTCGGCGGCGCGGTGATCAACACCAGCGATGTTCCCGCCGATCTCGCGCGGCTGACCGACGAGGACGCGACCGACGGCAAGTCAATCTACACCACGGTCAGCGGCGACCAGACACGGCGTATTTCGATCGAGATCGCCATGGGCATCGAGCAACAAGTGGCCGCCCCCGGGGTGGCCATCGTTGCCGCCGACTACCGGCTAGGCGGCGCCGCCGAGCGTCCCACGATTTCCTTCGTTACCGTCGATGCCAATGGTGTCGGCCGCCTGAGCCGGAGCGAATCCAAGACCAACATGATGACCGGCGCCGCCACGACCACGATGACGGCTTCCGAGTTGCCTGGTTTGCCGCCGGGCGTAAGGGTCCGCAACGTGCTGATGACCGACAAGGCCGATCAGGTCTATGTGGTCGACGCCGGCGGCGTGGCCTATCGCTACGACACGCGCGCCTTCGATGCCCCGGTGCTTGCCGAAACCATCGGCCTGCTTGAAGGCGACGTCACCATCGGCGCCATCGGTTTCCTCATCGGCGAGCAATCGTTGGTGGTCGCGGGTTCCGATGGATCGGTGGGGGTTTACTTCCGCCTTCAGGATGGCGCGACCAGGAACACCGACGGCTACGTCATGACCCGCGCCCACGCGCTCATACCCCATGCGGCGCCGGTGGTCGCCATGGATGCCAGCCAGCGCGGCAAAATGTTCGTAACCGCCGATGCCGCCGGGGAAATCTGGTTGCGCCATTCGACCAGCGAACAGGTCCTGCTGAAGCTAAAGCCCGAGACGGGCACAAACGGCGCCGCCCCGGCGTACCGTGCGGTGGCCTTGGCGCCGCGCGAGAACGGCGTGCTCGCGGTCGCCGCCGACGGCAAGGTCTTTGCCTGGGACATTTCCGCTCCGCACCCCGAGACCACGCTCGGAACTATTTTCGGCAAAGTCTGGTACGAAGGTTATCCAGCGCCCGGTTTCACTTGGCAATCGTCGTCGGGCACCGATGCCTTCGAGCCCAAGTTCTCGCTGGTGCCGTTGATTTTCGGAACCCTCAAGGCGACGGTCTATTCACTGCTATTCGCCATTCCCATCGCCATAGGTGCGGCGATCTATACCTCCGAATTCATCCACCCGCGCATTCGTGCCGTGATCAAGCCCACCATGGAATTAATGGCGTCGCTGCCCTCGGTGGTGCTGGGCTTCATCGCCGCGCTGATCCTCGCGCCCATCGTCGAGACCTGGATCGCGGCGATCGTTTTTGCTTTTGTCGTGATCCCCGCCGGATTATTTTTTAGCGCCTATCTCTGGCAGTTGCTGCCGGCCCCGCTCGCGCAGCGTTACGGCGGCTTGGCGAAGTTCGCGGCTATCTTCGCGGTCCTCGCCGTTTTCGGCGCCGCCGCATTCCTTGCAGCGCCGGCGTTTGAAGCGGCGTTCTTCGCCGGCGACTTCAAGTCCTGGGCCAACGGTGACGTCGGCTCGAGCGTGCCGTTCACGGCGCTGGTGCTGGTTCCGTTCGCCTATCTTGCGGTCTTCCTCGGCACCAAGGGATTTGTCACCCGGCGCCTGGGCGCGATCTTGCGCGGCGAGGATCGCACCACGGCGGGACTCGCGGATTTCGCCAGCTGGGTGGTCATGCTGCTGGCTGCCGCCGCCATCAGCACCGCTGTCGCCTCACTGCTGGTGGCGATCGGCGCCGATCCGCGCGGCGGCGTGGTCGATACCTACGTCCAGCGCAATACCCTGGTCGTGGGCTTCGCCATGGGCTTTGCCGTCATTCCGATCATCTACACCATCGCCGAAGACGCCCTGAACACCGTGCCCGAGCACTTGCGCGCCGCCAGCCTCGCTTGCGGGGCCACACCCTGGCAAACAGCGGTCCGGGTCATTGTACCCACGGCCATGAGCGGCATCTTCTCGGCGATCATGGTGGGGATGGGCCGCGCGGTGGGCGAAACCATGATCGTGGTCATGGCCGCGGGCAACACGCCGCTGATGGAATGGAACATCTTCAACGGTTTGCGCGCGCTGTCGGCCAATATCGCGGTGGAACTGCCGGAAGCCGTGCGTGATTCCACGCTTTACCGCATGCTGTTTCTCGCCGCGCTGACACTTTTTGTGGTTACTTTCGTCGTCAATACGCTTGCGGAAATCGTGCGCCAACGCTTCCGCAAACGCACGGCTCAATTGTAATCGGCATGGGGCAAGATCCATGACCAGTACCATGCCTGACACCACCGCCGCCGCCCCGACGCCCAAATCGCCCGGGCGCCGGACCGATCTGCGCAGCCGCGGCGAACCGGCGCTGTGGGGCCTCGGCGGCGCGCTGGCCATCGGCGTCACCATGATCCTCGGCTTTCTCGCGTTGGTCCTCGCCAACGGCATCGCCACCTTTATTCCCAAGCCGATCACGGTCGTCACCGAGATCGGCGGCACGGTGACGGCCGGAGAACCCTTCCGCAGCGAGGTCTTCAAGCCCACGCCGGACGTGATCGCCGCCCTTTCGCCCGAATGGCAAGCGCGCATCGATGCCGCCGATGGTTTCGCGCGGCGCACCCTTTACCGCGTCGGCAATTTCGATCTTTACGGCGAAGACTTCCGCTGGATCCCGGACTACGCCGTCGCCACCTTCGCGCAGCCTAAGAGCCTGATGTTTGTTGAGCGCATGGAATGGGGGCCTTTCGTCGGCACGGTCAAGGGCTTCAAGCTCGACGGCGCCGACCAGATCTTCACAGGCCTCGATGACCCGAAGTTCGCCAAGATTCACGACGAGTCCCGCGCCCGGGCCCGCGAAATCCGGACCATCGAACGCAGCCGAATCAGCGACATCAATCATACGTTGGAATCCGCGCGCCTCGAGCTGCGCAAGATCGAGATGCAATCGGGCCGGAGCAGTTCCGCGTACGCGGCGGCAGAGGCGGGCCTCACGTCTCGCTCGACGGCGTTGCAGCGCGAGTACGACACGCTCGCCGCCGAAGTACAGAAGCTGCGCGAGGCCAATGCCACGAACACCCTCACGCTCGCCGACATCGGCGGGCGCGAGAAGCTCATCGAGTTCTCCGCCTTGGTGCGGCTCTACCCGGCCAACGACATGAACTTCGTCCAAAAGCTCCGCGTCTATTTCTTGCGCTGGGGCGAATTTCTGACCGGCGAGCCGCGCGAAGCCAATACCGAAGGCGGGGTGTTTCCGGCGATCTTCGGCACCGCCGCTATGACCTTGCTGATGGTGATCGTGGTCGCGCCCTTCGGCGTCATCACCGCGCTTTACTTGCGTGAGTACGCCAAGCAGGGCCGGCTGGTTTCCTTCGTGCGGATTTCCGTGAACAACCTGGCCGGCGTACCGTCGATCGTCTACGGCGTCTTCGGCCTGGGTTTTTTCGCCTATGTTCTCGGCGGATCGATTGACGCGTTGTTCTACCCGGAACGCCTGCCCAATCCGACCTTCGGCACCGGTGGTCTTCTGTGGTCGGCGCTGACGCTGGCGCTGCTTACGGTGCCGGTGGTGATTGTCGCGACCGAAGAGGCGTTGGCCGCCGTCCCGCGCTCGATGCGCGAGGGCTCGCTGGCCTCCGGCGCCTCCAAGTGGCAAACCATCCGCTACATCGTGTTGCCGCGCGCCATGCCCGGAATCATGACCGGCGTGATCCTCGCCATGGCCCGCGGCGCCGGCGAGGTCGCGCCCTTGATGCTGGTGGGCGTGGTCAAGCTCGCGCCGGAGCTGCCGATCGACGGTATTTTCCCCTTCGTGCACCTGGAGCGCAGCTTCATGCACTTGGGTTTCCACATTTTCGACGTCGGTTTCCAGTCGCGCAATGCCGAGGCCGGAAAGCCCATGGTTTTTGTGACCACCGTGCTGCTGATCGGCTTGGTGACGATTATCAATGCTACCGCCATCATCATGCGCAACCGGTTGAAGAAGCGCTTCGCCGGGAGTCAGTTTTGAGCGGGCAGGTGAGGAATTGCTATGAACATTAAGGCACATGCGGCGGTGCGCCTCGACAATGGGTTCGGCGACACCGTCTATCACGAGCGCCCGGGCAGCGGCGGGCCGATCTTGGCGATCGATAACCTCAACTTGTGGTATGGCGCGGCCCAGGCCCTGCACGGCGTGCAGATGTCGGTCGAAAAGGGTCTGGTGACGGCGCTGATCGGTCCGTCGGGCTGCGGCAAGTCCACATTGCTGCGCTGCTTCAACCGCATGAACGATCTGATCGACGGCCTCAAGATTACCGGCGGGATCAAGCTGCACGGCGAGGACATCTACGACCGCGGCGCCGACGTCATCGCGTTGCGCAAACGCATGGGCATGGTCTTCCAGAAACCTAATCCCTTTCCGATGTCGATCTATGACAACGTCGTCTATCCGCTGCGGGTCGCCGGCGTCAACGACAAGACCCAGCTCGATGAGACCTGCGAGCGCGCCCTAAAATCCGCGGCGCTGTGGAACGAAGCCAAGGATCGCCTCGACCATAGCGCGCTCGGCTTGTCGGGCGGCCAGCAGCAGCGCCTGTGCATCGCCCGCGCCATCGCCGCCGATCCTGAGGTGCTGTTGATGGACGAGCCGTGTTCGGCCCTTGATCCGATTGCCACCGCCAAGATCGAAGACCTGATCAATGACCTGGCCGGGCACTACACGGTGGTTATCGTCACCCACAACATGCAGCAGGCGGCGCGGGTTTCCGACAACACCGCCTTTATGTACCTCGGCCGCCTGATCGAATACGGCGATACCGAAGTCGTCTTCCAGACGCCGAAGTCGCCGAAGACCCAGGACTACGTCACCGGCCGTTTCGGGTAAGAGGCAAATGACATTGCGAGATAATCATAGAAATTTGAATCACCTTGGAGGAGACCGATGAAACCAACGGTCATGATCGTCGAGGACGAAGCAGCGCTGATAACCATGCTGCGGTATAACCTCGAGAAAGAAGGCTACAACGTCACCGAGGCCAATGACGGCGAGGAAGCCTTGAGCGTGGCCGACGAAACCCCGCCCGATGCGGTGATCCTCGACTGGATGTTGCCGCGCATGTCCGGGATCGAGGTCTGCCGCCAGTTGCGGCGCAAGACCGAAACCCGCTCCGTGCCGATCATCATGCTGACGGCGCGCACCGATGAGACCGATAAGGTGAGGGGCCTCAACGTCGGCGCCGACGACTATATGACCAAGCCGTTCTCAATGCCCGAGCTTATCGCCCGGGTGCGCGCGCTGCTTCGCCGCGCCAAACCCTCGCAGGCCAAGGGTCAGATCAGCTTTGGCGATATCCAGTTGGACCTGGATGCCCACAAGGTCAGCCGCGGCGGCAAGTACGTCCACTTAGGCCCGACTGAATTCCGCCTGCTGCAATACCTGATGGAGCGCCCCGGCCGGGTGTTCTCGCGCGAGGAGCTGCTCAACGGCGTCTGGGGACCCGATATCTACGTCGAACCGCGAACCGTCGACGTCCACATCCGCCGCCTGCGCAAAGCCCTCAATGCTGAGAAGGGAGCCGACGTCATCCGCACGGTGCGCGCCGCCGGCTATGCGCTCGACAGTAGCGGCGATCAGGCGGCGTAAAGACCGGCGAGTTGAGCTTGATCCGGCGGGGGCGATAATTAGGGTCAGAGTAAAAATCCGCGCGCCATGGCGGACGAACGGCACGAACCGCGAGCGGATTTTTACTCTGACCCTAATTATCGCTCTCGTACCTCACCAGGGCCTCGAACGGCATGTCGAGCTTGGCGCGGCCGTTGATGAAAGCCAGCTCGATGAGCGCGGCGGCGCCGACCACTTCGGCGCCCGAGGAGCGCAAGAGCGCGGCGGCGGCCATCAAGGTGCCGCCGGTGGCCAAAAGATCATCGACGATCACGACGCGCTGGCCGGGCTTGACCGCGTCGTTCTGGATCTCGATCACGTCGGTGCCGTACTCAAGGCCGTAGCTGTGGGACTTGACCTTGCCGGGCAGCTTGCCGGACTTGCGAACCATAACGACGCCGCATTTGAGCGGAATCGCCACCGGGGCGGCCACCAGAAAACCGCGCGCGTCGATGGCCGCGAGCACATCGGGCTGCCACGGCTTTAAAAGCTCGACCATGCGCTCGACGGTCGTGCGCCAGGCCTCGGGGTGGACCAGAAGCGTCGAGATATCGAAGAAATTGATGCCCGGCTTGGGGAAATCGGGAATCTGGCGGATGTGTTTCTTAAGATCCATGGACCGACGCGCCCCTGATACCGGATAGATACAATTCGGCGGCCAGGATAAATGGAATTAGCATCCGTCGGCTAGTGGATATGGGTTAGACTAGCCCGATCAATCCACGAAACCGGAGGATCGATGCTCGCGGAATTCCCGCTCTATCTCGCGTTTCTCGGTACGGCCGTCGGGCTGTTCGCGCTCGCGCTCGCGATCTACGCCATGATCACGCCCCACCATGAAATCAGGCTGATCCGCAACGGCAACACCGCCTGCGCCTACAGCTTTGGCGGCACCGCCATCGGCATGGCGATTGTGCTGTTCTCCACCGCTGCCGGCACTTTCGATGTCCTGGAACTCGCGATCTGGGGCGGCATCGGACTGATCGGCCAGCTGGTGATTTACTTCGCGGTCGCCGTGATGATTCCCGGCCTGCGGCAAGGCCTGGAGGACGACCGCGCGGCCTACGGCATTCTCCTTGGCGCCTTGTCGATCGCCATGGGCCTGGTCAACGCCGGCGCCATCAGTTCCTGACAAGGGATTCCCAGCTTGATTTCGCCAAAGGAAAACACCATATGACCCTCAAGATGCGCAAATCACGTTATGTCACGCTATTGCTCGCGGGCGCCGCCGCCACCGCCTTGGCCGCCTGCGACCAAAACGTCATGACCGGGTCCGGCCAGGACGACGCGACGCTTTACAGCGACCCGGCGGCCTGCGCCAAGGACATCGACGCTAACGAATGCGCCGCGGCCTTCACGGCCGCCAAACAGGAGCATGTCAAACAGGCGCCGAAGTTCGCGAACAAGGAAGACTGCGAGGCCGCGGGCTTCCAGACCTGCGAGAGCGCCGAAGTTCAAACCGCCCAGGGCGGCTCCAGCAGCATGTTTATGCCGATGATGATGGGCTACATGATGGGCCGCACGCTGGGTGGTATGGGCGGCGGTATGGGCGGCGTTTTGGGTCGACCCGGCACGCCGGCCGCGGGCGCGAACCCAGCGAGCGGCGCCGCGCCGGCAACTGCGCGCACCGCGCGTCCAGTCTACAGCGACCGCAACGGTTATCTCTACGCGGGCGGCGGCGCGGTTGGGCGGGTTGCGCCCGGCACCACGTCGCTGGGCTCGCAAGGCATCGCCATGCGCTCGACCGCGCGCGGCGGTTTCGGCGCCAGCGCTCGCGCCTTTGGTGGCGGTTCATAAAGACTTGCAGCGTGTTTCCCTTGAGCCGCGCCCTGACTGGCAGGCCAAAGCCGAAGCCTTGGGCTTCGACTGGCATTCGGCGCCGACTCCCGATGACGCGGTTGGAACCTACTGGGACGAAAGCGCCTACTGGCGCCTGACGGCTGACGAAGTCGACGTGCTCGAAGCCGCGACCACCGAACTCCACACCATGTGTCTGGCCGCCGCCGAACAGGCCATCGGGCGAAGGTTGCTGCCGCATTTTGGATTTGACCCAAAAACCATTGCGCTGATCGAGGACTCCTGGCGGCGGCGCGATACCGGCCAGCCCGGCCTCTACGGCCGCTTCGATCTTGCCTTCGCCGGCGATGGCCCGCCTAAGCTGATCGAGTACAACGCCGAAACGCCCACCGGGCTTTATGAAGCCGCGGTCGTGCAATGGGCCTGGGCGGAGGAGCGCTTTCCCGAGAGCGATCAGTTCAATTCGATTCACGAGGGCCTGGTGGAGGCTTGGCAAAAGATCCGCGAAGGCCTGCCGCAGAGCGATCACGAAGCCGCGGCCCTGCACCTGACGTGCCTCATGCCCCACGCCGAGGACGAGGGCACGCTGCGCTACATGCTCGACACGGCGCTGGAAGCCGGCTGGACGGCGAAGACCATCGCCGCCGCCGATATCGGCTGGTCGACTCCCGCCGATGCCGCAAAGGGCAAGGAGTCCGGCGGCCATTTCACCGACCTCCAGGAACGCCAAATCAGCACGCTGTTCAAGATCGTGCCCTGGGACTGGCTGCTGGCGGACGATTTTGGCACGCATCTCGCGCGTTCGGTACTCGACGGGCGGCTTACCGTCATCGAGCCCGCCTGGAAAATGGTTCTCGCCAACAAGGCGATCCTCGCGCTGCTCTGGGAAATCTATCCCGATCATCCCTATCTCTTGCCGGCCTTCATGGACCGGGCGGCCTTCGCGGCCGGCACAACCATCGTCGCCAAACCGCTTCTGGGCCGCGAGGGCGCCAATGTCTCCATCGGCGTCATCGGCGAGGGCGGCGCGCTGCAAGGTGCTCCGATCGCCAGCACAGCGGGACCTTACGGCGCCGAGGGCTATGTCTATCAAGCCCTGGCACCGCTCGCGGTGGGCGTGGACCCGGCCGGGCAAACCCATCACGCGGTGATCGGCAGCTGGGTGATCGACGGCATCAGCCGCGGCATCGGCATCCGCGAAGAAACCGGGCTCATCACCCATAACCGCAGCCGTTTCGTCCCTCACGTATTTTAAAATTTAGCAAATACAACACACTATTAATTGGGGTCAGAGTAAAATTAATTTTTTTACTCTGACCCCAATTAGTGGGCGGGTTATTGCCAAAAGGCCCCGGCCTGCACCACAGTGCGGCGATGATTGAGCGACCCCGCGCGCCGGAAACCTTCGATTACGTCATTGTCGGCGCGGGCAGCGCCGGCTGCGTGCTCGCCAATCGCCTGAGCGCCGATGCGAGGGCGCGCGTGCTCCTGCTCGAGGCCGGCGGCTCGGACAACTACCACTGGATTCGCATTCCGGTCGGCTACCTTTATTGCATCGGCAATCCGCGCACCGACTGGTGCTTTAGGACCGAGCCCCAGGCGGGGATCGGCGACCGGGCGATCGACTATCCGCGCGGCAAAGTCCTCGGCGGCTGCTCGTCGATCAACGGCATGGTCTATAACCGCGGCCAGAAGCGCGACTACGACCAGTGGCGTCAGTTCGGCAATGTCGGCTGGGCCTCCGACGACGTCTTGCCGTTTTTTAAAAAGTCCGAGGACTATTCCGAGGGCGCGATCGGCGAACACTCAACCGGCGGCGAGCTCAGGGTCGAGCAGCAGCGCCTGCGCTGGGATCTGCTCGACGCGGTGCGCGATGCCGCCGAGGCCGCGGGCGTGCCGCGGCGCGACGATTTCACCTTCAGCGACCAGCCGGGCTCGGGCTATTACCGCGTCACCCAGCGCCGCGGCCGGCGCTGGAGCGCGACCGACGCATTCCTGCACCCCGTCCGCAACCGGCCCAATCTTAAAATCGAGACCCACGCCCATGTCGAACGCGTGATCTTCGAGGGCCGCCGGGCGACAGGCGTCGCTTATACCCAGGGCGGAATCTCGAGAATCGCCAAGGCCGGCGCCGCGGTTATTCTCGCCGGCGGTGCCATCGGCTCGCCGCAGCTTCTGGAAGTTTCAGGCGTCGGCGACGGCGCGAGGCTGGGCGCCTTGGGCGTGCCGGTCGTGCGCCACTTGGCCGGTGTCGGCGAGAATCTTCACGACCACCTCGCGCACCGTTGCATCTTCAAGATCACCGGGGCTTTGACCTTGAACGAGCGCATGAGGACGATCTTCGGCAAAGCCGCCATCGGCCTCGAATACCTCTTGTTCCGCAAAGGGCCCATGGCCATGGCGCCCAGCCAATTGGGGTTCTTCGCGCGCTCTAGCCCGTCGGTGGAAACCCCCGACGTGCAGTTCCATGTCCAGCCCTTGAGCCTCGATAAGTTCGGCGACGCTTTGCACAGCTTCCCGGCGTTCACCATTTTGCCCTGCAACTTGCGCCCGCGCAGCCGCGGCGCCGTGCATGCCGTCAGCCCCGATAGCCACGTCGCCCCCAAGATCAATCCCAACTATCTTAGCGACCTCGACGACCGGCGCGTGGCCGCCGATA
Source organism: Caenispirillum bisanense (assembly GCA_945906455.1). GTDB lineage: Bacteria > Pseudomonadota > Alphaproteobacteria > Rhodospirillales > Rhodospirillaceae > SHVO01. The sequence continues at coordinate 7,465 of CAMDRB010000012.1, read as the reverse complement.
TGATGCGCCTCACGCGGCGCATTGTCGCGCAAGCGCCCTTGGCGCCCTTTGCCCCCCAGGAATATGCCCCCGGCGGCTGCGGACCCGACGATGAATCGCTCGCGGTCGCCGCCGGGTCGGTGGGCGCCACCATCTATCATCCGGTGGGCACGGCGCGCATGGGCCGCGATCCGCTGGCGGTGGTCGATGAGCGCTTGCGCGTGCACGGTGTCGACGGTTTGCGCGTGATCGACGCCTCGGTCATGCCGACCATCACTTCGGGCAACACCGCCGTGCCGACCATGATGATCGCCGAAAAGGGGGCGGCGATGATCCTTGAGGACGCGCGAAAGTAGGTGGAGTGGGAGAAAGCGGCGCGGGGTTAGGGCGCGGCTAGGTCGGCATTGCCGAGAGCGCCTAAGGGCTCGCGACGACCCGGTTCCGGCCCGATTGTTTTGCCGCGTAAAGCGCCTTGTCGGCGAGCGCGACCATTCCTTCCTCGGAGAGATCGCCCTTCCCCTGCTCGAACCAAGCCAGACCGGCGCTGATGGTGAAGCGTTGGCCATCGGCCACAAGCGCGTCTTGTTCGACGACCAGCCGAAGAGAATCGGCCAGTCGTAGGGCGTCCGGGCGGCTGATTTCCGGCATCAAGACCGCGAACTCCTCGCCGCCGAGGCGGGCGAGTACATCCGTCGTACGGGTCTTGCCGCGCAGTAGGCGGGCCAACATGATGATGGCCTTATCGCCTTCAGGATGACCGTAGGTGTCATTAATCTTCTTGAAGTGATCAATGTCGATCATGACGAGGGCAATCGACGTCTTGGATCGCCTTGCCTTGGCAATCTCGCGCTTCGCCAGCTCCGCAAATCCACGCCGGTTCCAGGTCTGCGTCATCGGATCCAACATGCTCTCGCGTTTCGCCGCGTCGAGTTCTGCCATCAGCTCCAATTGGACTACACTGAGTCCGCGCTTCTCCAGCGCGAGCCGGAGCCACCAGCTGAAGTCTTGCAAGCGGGCGCGGTCGCGTTGCGAAAACTTCCTAGCCGATTTATCAATTACGCAGAGCGTGCCGATATTGAATCCTTCCGCATTCTTGACCGGAGCGCCCGCATAGAATCCGATTCTTGGACCGCCGACAACGAGCGGATTGTCGGAGAATCGAGGATCCTCATTGGCATTCTCGACGACAAAAACGTCGTCCTGGAGAATGGCGTGCCCGCAGAAAGAGATGTTGCGGGGCGTCTCTGGTACATCAAGGCCTAGGCGCGATTTGAACCACTGCCGGTCTTTGTCGACGATCGAGAAGAGCGATATAGGAGTCCGAAAATACTCGCTGGCGAACGCAATTATGCGGTCCAAGTAGGCTTCCGCCGGCGTGGACAAAAGTTCCATCCGGCGCAACGAGTCCAGACGTTGAGCATCGTCGCGCGGAATCGAGGCTTCTTGCATGTCGGTATATCCTCATTCCAACGAACCGCGCGTTCGATCAATCCGCCCGGCGCGGCGATGATCCTCGCGGACGCGCGCGGCTAGCGCAAATTAATTAGGGTCGGACTACGCCAGTTTCTCTAGGCTCGCTTCGCTCACCAACAGAAACTAGGCGTGACCCTAATTATCCTGCAGTTCCTTTTCCCACTTGGCGATGACCGTCGTGGCCACCGCGTTGCCGACGACATTGGTCGCGCTGCGGCCCATGTCGAGGAACTGATCGACGCCGAGGATCAAAAGCAGTCCAGCCTCGGGTAAACCGAACGTGGTCAGCGTCGCCGCGATCACCACCAGCGATGCGCGCGGCACGCCGGCCATGCCCTTGCTGGTGATCATCAACAGCAACAGCATGCTGATCTGGTCGGTCCAGGGCACCGCGATGCCGTAAGCCTGGGCGACGAACAGCACCGCGAAGGTGCAATACATCATCGAGCCGTCGAGGTTGAAGGAATAACCGATGGGCAAAACGAACCTCGCGATGCGCCGCGAGACTCCGAACTGCTCCAGGCCTTCGAGCGTCTTGGGATAGGCGGCCTCGGACGACGCGGTCGAGAAGGCCAGGAGAATCGGCGCGCGGATCAGGGCGATCATGCCGCGAATGCGCCCGCCGACGATCACATAACCGGCGACAAACAAAAGCCCCCACAGGATCGCCAGCGCAAGATAGAAGCCGCCCATGAACTTGCCGTAGGTGACGAGGATCCCGAGCCCTTGGGTGGTGATGGCGGCGGCGATGGCGGCGAAAACCGCGATCGGCGCGGCCATCATGACGTAGTTGGTGACGCGCAGCATGACATGGGCGACGTTGTCGGCGAAATCGGCGACGGCTTTGCCATAGGCGCCGGTGGCCGAGCAGGCCACGCCGACAAAGATTGAAAACACGACGATCTGCAGGATCTCGTTCTGCGCCATGGCCTCGGCGATCGAGCGCGGCACCAAATGCGCGATAAAGTCCTTGAGGTTGAGGGCCGAACCTTGCACGGCGCTCGCGGCCTCGTCCGGCGGCAGCGGCAGGTTGAGACCTTCGCCGGGGGCCAGCAGGTTGACCATGAGCAATCCAAGCAGCAAGGAGACCGTCGATGCGCCGACGAACCAGGCCAGCGTGCGCGCGCCGACCCTTGCCAGAGATTTTGACCCGGGAGATTCAGGCACGGCGGCGACGGAGCCGTCGAGGCCGACATGGCTGAGATCGCCGTGACCCATATCGCCCATATGGGCGATGCCCACGACCAGGGTTGAGATCACGAGGGGCGCGATGATCATTTTGATCAGGCGCAGGAAAACGTCGGTGATGATCGAGAAGTAGCCGGCCATGATTTTGGCGGCCTCGGCGTCGAGGCCGGCGTGGAGGCCGTAGCCGACGGCGATGCCCAGGACCATGGCGCCGACGATCAGATTGGTGAACCGTCCCGACATCCTTTTTCCCCCTCTCGGCGCCCGAATTCGCGCTATTTGCTCTCGCGGTCCCAGGCCGGTTTCAGGGACCGAGAATGGCAGGAATGGCGACCTTTTGGGCCGGCTTTTTGCCGCCGCCGGCGCGAGGCGCCGTGGTCCAGAGATTGTCGGAACTTCTAATGGTAGTATAGCCCAGACCGGCGCCCATGACCCGTCGGGCAGTCGAAAGCGTTGTCAGGCCCTTATTTTCATGTAATTATCCAAGAAAGTCGCCTGAGCACTACAACCTTTGCACGATAAACTTGACCGGCCGGCCATCGGAAAGACCGGGCGGGCGAAGACCAACGAGAGCGTAACAATGTCGGGACTGAGCATGAGCGATGCCCACCGCTTGGCGCGAGACCCATCGGTGGCGACCCGGGCGGGCACCGCCGCCAAACTGGCGCAGCGATTCAATGCCGCCGATTTCACGCCGGCCGAGCTGAAGCTGGCCGAAGACGTCTTCCGGATCATGGCGCGCGACGCCGAGGTCCGGGTCCTCGAAGCCCTCGCCGCCAACCTCAAACACAACCCGCTGCTGCCCCGCGATGTCGCGGTCATGCTGGCCAAGGACGTGGACTCGGTGGCGTTGCCGGTCTTGAGCGTGTCCGAAGTGCTCCTACCTGAGGATCTGGTCGAGATCGTCGAGAGCCAAGGTTCGCCGCAGCGCCTCGATGCCATCGCCGGCCGCAAGCAGGTCGATGCAACCGTGTCGGCGGCGATTGTCAATGTCGGCTCCGAGAGCGTCGTCGCCAAACTGCTCGCCAATCCCGGCGCCTATTTCACCGAGCCGACACTGCACACCGTGGTCGACAAATTCGGCGACAGCGAGGCCATCCAAACCCCGTTGGTCCACCGCAGCGTCTTGCCGGTGACCGTGGCCGAACGGCTGGTGACCCGCGTCGCCGAGCACCTGCGCGCGCACCTGCTCTCCCACCACGAAATTTCCGCCGAGCTCGCGATCGAAATTATTCTGCAAAGCCGCGAACGCGCGACCGTCGGCCTGGCCATGGGGGTCGATGAAGCCGGGCTTGCCGCGCTGGTCAGCCAGCTCAAGGCCAACAACCGTCTGACCGCATCCCTGGTGCTCAGGACCATCTGCATGGGCAACCAGCGCTTCTTCGAGCATGCGCTCGCGGCGCTGACCAATGTGCCGGTCGCTAACGCGCGCATTCTCATTCATGATGCCGGCGGGCGCGGCCTCGCGACCACCTGGACCAAAGCCGGCCTTGCCGTCGGCCTTCTGCCGGCGGTGCGCGCCGCGCTCGATGTGGTGATTCAGACCGAACGCGAAGGCCTTGACTTGGACCCCGAACGCTACGCGCGCCGCATCATCGAACGGGTGCTGACCCAGTACGAAAAATTCGGCGTCGCCTTCGAAGACGACGACCTCGAATATCTCCTGGCCAAGCTCAACCACTTGCCTTTGAGCGTGCAAATCGTTCCGTAGAGCAAATAATTAGGAAATAATTAGGGTCAGAGTAAAAATCCGCGCGCCGTTCATGCATTGCGCGACGGTAGTGTGCGGAATTTTACTCTGACCCTAATTATTGTCTCCGCCGATTCAATTCCCGAACCCAATCATCCATTCACCACACGCCGGTATTGGGCATCGAGACCCAGGGCTCGGCCGGCGGCTGAGCGGCGCCCTTCTGCAAAAGCTCGATGGAAATGTTATCGGGCGAGCGCACAAAGGCCATGCGGCCGTCGCGCGGCGGGCGGTTGATCACCACGCCTTTGTCCTTCAGCCGCGCGCACGCCGCGTAAATATCGTCGACCTCGAAGGCGAGGTGGCCGAAATTGCGCCCGCCCGCATAAGGTTCCGTGTCCCAATTATAGGTGAGCTCCAACCGCGGCGCCGCGTTGTCGCCGGCCGCCGCCTGTACGGCATCGTCGGCGTCGGCGGCCGCGGCCAGGAACACCAAGGTATAGCGGCCTTTTTCGTTGTCCGTGCGGCGCGTCTCGACCATGCCCAGCTTCGCGCAGTAGAACTCCAAGGACGCGGCGAGATCGGCGACGCGGACCATGGTGTGGAGGTATCTCATCGGTAAACTCCTAAGGCCCTTGCAAATGCAGCCGCTTCATCGCCCTAAGGCTCAGTCTTGGCAAGGGCAACCCGTGGGGGCCGCCGTGCGTTGTGCTTTGAGGTGACTATACAACTATTGGCTCGGTCGGTCGGCCCGGAGGCTAACGCCGTAACATGCTGTTTTTACATAAAATCCCCCGGAATTCAGGCGGCGCGGGGAGGCGTATTGGTGATTTCGCCGCCGCTCGCTCTCAGGTAGACTTGGGCTCGCATAGTTAGGGCCGCAGGGAGTGCGCATGACGGCATTGAATGCGGGAATTCAGAGGACGTGGCGGGAATGTTAGGCGCTATCTCAAAGACCCTGCGCCCGCGATCATTGGCGCGCAAGATTCTCGCGGGCGCGAAAGATGACTCGGGCGTCGCCGCGCTGATCATCGCCAGCGCCATCGCCATCGTCGCCTTCTCGGCGCTGTCGGTTTAGCTCAACACCTATATCGGCGACCGGAGTTTTGCGCGTACCAAGGGCGCGGCGGCGGGCTCGGGGTCGGTCCTGCCGGCGGTAATCACCTACTACAACCAGCAGACACCCACCCACACGATTCCGTGCCCCGACACCAAGGCGACGCCCAACGGCACCGCCGATGTCGCATGCGCCGGGCCGGGCGCTACGACCGGTGTGTTGCCGTGGGTGACGCTGGGCCTCAGCAAGGACGCGGTCGTCGATCCCTTCGGCAACTACTACCGCTACACCATCTCGGCCGCGGCCAAGAATGTTTGTTCCACGGTGACCAGCGATATCGCCGGCGCCACGGCGAGTACCAAGTACACGGGCGCGCTGATCGATCCCACCGACCTCGCCTTGGTCGACTCCACCGGCGCCTCGCGCAACGTCGCCTTCGCCATCATCAGTCACGGCTTCAACGGCCTCGGCGCCAAGAAATCCGGCGGCACCGACGCCGTCAGCCCTACCGGCGCCAACGAAATCGCCAACGCCGACACCACGCCCGCCAACCCCGCGACCATTTACGCCGGCCCCTACTCGACCACCGACGCCAGCTATTTCGACGATCAGGTGTTCGCGCCGTCCAATAACGAGCTTCAGAAAACCTGCGAGAGTTTCACGCCGGGCGGTGCGCTGAACGCCGAGATCGCGGACAATTTCGACAGCGCCGATGCCACCATCGACACCGCGAAGTTCGACGCGGATGACGTTACCAAGGTCACCGACGCCAACTCAGCCGGAAACCGCGTCGCCAGTTTCGCCGATAACACGGCCACTTTGGCCACCGACGCGGCTTACAACTTCACGCCGACCGTGCGCCCGGTTTATGTCGCCGCCTATTGGACACCCAACGTCGGTGCCACAGAAACCCACGCCGGCATGTCGATCGCCACGCGTGCGACCCTGAACGAACTGGCGGCGAGCACCGACGATTTTACCGGCGGCACGCTGCAACGGGGCATTACGTTCCGATATTATCAGCAGGTTGCCACCAACATAGGCGGCGGCACCGGCACCGCCAATACGATTTCGATTCGCGATGACGGCGCTGCCGTCGTTGGGACCGGCACGGATACCTCTTACAATCTCATCAACGGCGAAAGCTACCTGATCGAGGCCTACGACAACGGCAGCGACGTGTGGATGCGGATTACCCAGCGCGACGACGTCACCAATTCCGCGACGATACGCGCGACGAACGCGACCGATTTGACCGGCGATCAGCGTGTCGTTTTCATCAACGATATCGGGACCAGCGGCGGCTCATCGGTCAGTTACCTCGATGAGCTGGTGATCGGGCTCCCCATGCTGGCGTTGGAAACCGGGCCCTCGACCGGCTATGCGGCGACGCTGGACGAGGACAACGACAACGGCACGGCCACCGGTAACCTCAGTCTGGAAGCCTGGATCAGACCGAAATCGCTGCCGGCGGCGGGCGCGATCGCGACGATTGTCTCCAAATGGGACAAGAACGATACAGGCACCAGCTCATTCCGCTTGATACTCAACGGCGACAATAACGGTCAGCTTGCGTACGGTATCGATGATGCGCTCGGGTCGAACGACGCGGAGAATTTCGATCTTGGTTTCAAGCCCACGGTCAACGAATGGGCCCATGTCGCCGTCACCTATGCTGCGGCAAGCCGGAGTATCCAATTCTATATCAACGGCGTGCTGGCGCGCACCATGACCAGCACGCTTGACACGAGCGGGATCAAGGTGGCCGCGCAGGAGTTTGTCGTCGGCGCCGAACAGAACAATGACGTTCGCGAAGACATCTTCCACGGGAATATCTCGGACGTGCGAGTGTGGAACGATGTTCGTACCGCCACCGAGATCGAGGACTATTTTCAGGCGCGCCTGTCGGCGGCGGGCGGTGAGTCCAACCTAGTGGATCGAATCTAACACTTGGTGCCCGCGTTTGACTGCGGCGATGATTTTGTTTGGGTCTTTGGTCCAGGTAAAGGGTTTTGGCTTGGCGTTGATCTCGGCGAGGAATCTGTGAATAGCGGCTTTGAGGTCCTCGATAGATCGGA
>CAMDRB010000011.1 GCA_945906455.1 Caenispirillum bisanense | reverse complement strand
AACTCGCGGTCACCGTCTTCGACGACTATGACGACATCGTCGAAAAGTCCTGCACCGCCTGGACCTTCTTCGCCAACGACCCAGAGCGCATCAAGTCAATCACAACAAGACAATGGGCAACGGTCAATCCTTGAGGCCGTTGGTATAAGGCGTCAGACTTGCACTTGGTCGGCGGCAAAGAGCCCATGGCCCGCATCGACGGCGGGCTGAGACCGATCAAAACCGGCGACCTCAGCGCCGATACGGTCAAGTCCATGATCTATTCGATCATGACCGAGGAACAGCGTTCCGAATACGAAGCCGAAAAAGATATCGACTTCGCCATCGCTTTCGGCGCCGAATCCCGATTCCGGGTCAACGCCTATAACACCATCACCGGGCCGGCGGCGGCTTTTCGCGAAATTCCCACCAAGATCCCCAATCTTGAGCAGTTGAACTGCCCGCCGATCTTCAGGAGCTTTTCCACACTCAATCCGATTCACCCCATGCGTAAAATGACTAGGCGCTCGAGGAGGGTTTCCCCCGCCACGAGACTCAGCCAATAGGCGGCCAGGATCGCCGGCGCGAAGGGAAAATGGCTGATTCCGAGGCGCCACCGCCACAGCCCCCCCCAAATGACCCCAAGAACGCCGGCGATTGTCATAAAGAGCAGGTACGATCCTAACGGCAGGGCGAGCCCGGCCAGAGCGAATAGTTTTGTGTCGCCCATACCCAGGCCCGGCTTGCCTTTGAGCTTCCTGAACCCGACATTGAGCAAAGCGCCTAGGAGAGCGACGGCCGCGGCCGCCGTCAGCCCGGACAGGATATCGCCGTCGCCTCGCCAGCGCCAAGCCAGCGCGAGCATCGCCAGCATGATCGTCAGGCTATTGGGCAAGCGCTGATGTTCCAGGTCGATGACCGCCAGCGCGACCATCACCGGCGTCATGGCCAGAAGCAAAACCAAATGCGTGAGATCGGCGGCCGCGAGGCCCGCAGCGATAAAGAGGGCCATGGTCACGGCTTCGATGGCGGGATAGCGCCAGGATACTTGGGCGCGACAATGGCGGCATGCTCCGCCTTGCGCGACCCACGAGAGAATCGGCAGCAGGTCGGGTACCGTCAGCACGTGGCCGCAGGCCGGGCAATGCGAGCGTCCGCGGGCGACGCTTTCGCCGCGCGGCAGGCGATAGGACAAGGCCGTGACAAAACTTCCAAAGACCAAGCCCAGGGCCCCAAGGGGCACCAGCAACGACGGGCCGGCGATGGTGGAAAGGCTCATTCCGCGATCGGCACTATTGCTCGGCACTATTGCGGCGCGGCTGCGATCGCACCGCGCACGTGATCGAGCATTTCCACCGCCCAATCTTGCATCGAGGGGCTGAACGTGAACAGCGCCACAACGGCGGCCACTTCGGCGGCGATCACGCCGATCAACAGGCGCCGCACCCAGCGGCGGTGAATCCGCACAGGCCGGGCAAGTTGCGGCGAATCGTCGATGGCGCCTTCGGCGTGTTTTTCCGCGACTTGAATCGAGCCCTCGCCGTAGGCCACCAACAGCGCCTTATCGGCGAGAATGTTGATGACCCGCGGCACGAAGCTGGCGCTCTCCGACAGGAGTTCCATGGCGCGTTCGGTGAAGATGGGAAAATCAACGCCGTCGATGCGGCTGACCTTCACCCGGTGACCGATATAGTGGAGCGCCTCGGCAATGCTCAGCGGTCCGGTCGTGAAAGAAAAGCCGATGCGCTGATTGACCTGGCGCAGTTCGGGGCGCGCCAGCAGCCCATCCAGTTCCGACTGGCCGAACATCACAATCTGCAAAAGCTTGTTGCGTGTAAAATCGCATCCAACATTGACCCCACCCCGAAGGCTTCTCAATGCATTGATCTCGCTTTGAAAGATTGCAATTGAGGGGGTCGCGTGACGCGCCCAATCGTGACCCCACCCAAGTTGCGTATTTGTGAGTGTTGCCAATGGCATCCTTCAATCTGGCTAGGGGTCAATGTTGGACGCGTTTTTACAAGCTAGTTAACAGTTTGGCATGAACGCATAGCTTGGGGCCAAGTGTATACCCGAGTTACTCTGCTAACTACGCTGCGGCCCTTTTTCCTTTTCACCAGCGGCGCTTACCAGGGTGCCTTCTAAATCCCACCGTTTCTGCGGATTGGTGGTTAGCGCCCCATTTTCGATGGCTGACTTGCCCTTGTGTGAACTTCGGTAGTTAACGTTTTAAAATTCAAAATTTGTAGAACATCCATACAAAGTACCCCATCCCCCCCATCCCCCCTGTGGCCCATGCCCCACCCCCTTTGCCCGGCCACAGATCAATTAGCGACTCCGTGGGCGACGAAGTGAAGTCAGTTGGTACCAGGGCAACCAATCTTCGACTTGACGCCTAGGCAGCGTTTTTATCGTTGCGTGGTTCTCGGACCAGGAATTAGGCTCCGGATAGCCACAATATCGGACGATTGAGCCCCTGTTCCTTGATGTTGCTACGATCCATGCTACGATTCGAGCGTCAAACCAGGGTTTGACCTTGGGAAAACTGCGGTTTTCTTGGCTTGAAAAATTGGCGCGCCCGAAGGGATTCGAACCCCTGACCTCTACCTCCGGAGGGTAGCGCTCTATCCAGCTGAGCTACGGGCGCGCGGTGCACTTTAGTGCGACGGTAACCTAGAACATCGAATAAGCCGGTGCAAATGCGCGCGAACCCAAGCTGGGCGGCTCGGCAGGCCGGGCACTAGTCCTTGGCCGCCTCCAGCCGCGCCAGGGCATCGACGTCGGCGCCTGAAGGCAGCGGCGCCGCTGGATTGCTGAGATAGGCCGCCACATCTTCCAGAACTAAACCCGATTCCTTGTCACGCAGGATCATGTGCCAACTGCCCGCGTAATAGGCTGGGCGGGTCGGCGCGCCGGCCGCCGTCAGGGCGCCAAGCGCCAGCCTTGTCGGCGCCTTGGGAATGATATGGTCGTTCTCGCCATAGAGATAGAGCACCGGCACCTTGATCAGGGGCGATGCCGCCAAGGCCTCGTCCATCAAGTCGCTAAGGCCGTTGACGGCGTCAATGCGCGTCTTCTTGATGAACAGGGGATCGCGGGTGTTGTCGCGCAGCATCTCAACATTGTCACTCGCCATGCGGCCGAGACTTTGCCCGGTGGGTTTCCACGCCGGCGCGAGGCGCGCGGCCAGCCACAGCGCCCATCGGTAAGGTGCGGGCATGGTCGAGCGCGCCCACACCGCCGGTGCGGCGAGGATGGCACCGGTCACGGGCGGCGGCGCGGACCTCGCGAGTGCCGCCATCATCACGGCGCCGCCCATACTTTCGCCAAGACCATACAAGGGTGTGTCGGGATAGAGGCCCTTGAGCACGGCCACGAAATCCATGAAATCACGCACCATCACCTCGCGCCCGGGCCACATGCCGAAGTGCGGCGAAGCCCCGAAGCCGCGCTGGTCATAGGCATAAACGGCGAAGCCGCGCGCGGCGAGATAAGGGCCGACGCCGGGCGATCCAGGTACTTTGTCGAATGCCTTGCTGTAGTCGTTGAACCCGTGGACCGCGAGAACCACGGCCTTCGGCGTGCCGGCCTCTGAAGGTCCTGTCGGCAGCCACCGGCGAACCGCCAACTCCAATCCGTCCGAGGTTAGAAAAAATGTCTCCGCGAGGCGCGGTGTGGCGGCTCCGGGCCCCGGGGGCGCAATCACCGGCGCGCAGGCCGCGAGCCCGGTCGCGAAAATCAGGGTCGATAGCGCGCGGGCGGCATAATTTTGCGCATGTTTCATCGTGGCGATCGCCTACTGCACCGAGGCCGCCGAACTTCCGGCCGTGAGTTGAAGGAAGATATCCTCGAGACCAACTTCATCTGTGCGCAGATCGGCAACCGCGAGATTCGCCGCCCGCACCGCGTCCAAAATCTCCTGCATGGCGCGGTCGCTCGGCCGGTAATTGATGTGCAGTTCATTCGGCGACGGCAGCGTCGCGCGAAACCGCGCCAGTGCCGCGGGGATCTCGGCGAGCGGCTGCGCCAAGGTCAGGATCACCGCTTTGTTGTCGATGCGTTTCAGGAGCGCCTGGGTGGTATCACAAGCCACCAGGCGTCCGTGGTTGATGATGGCGATGCGGTCGCACAGCGCTTCGGCTTCTTCCAGGTAGTGCGTGGTCAATAGAATCGTGGTGCCGCGCCGGTTGAGGTCCTTCAAGTACCGCCACAGGTGCTGGCGCAGTTCAACGTCCACGCCGGCTGTCGGCTCGTCGAGCACGACGACCGGCGGGGTATGGACAAGCGCCTTGGCGATCAACAACCGCCGGCGCATACCGCCCGACAGCGCCCGGGCATAGGCATGAGCCTTGTCGGCCAGGCCGACGATTTCAAGAATTTCCTTGGTCCGCCGCTCGGCCTTGGGCACACCATAAAGTCCCGCCTGAACCTCCAGGAGTTCCTGCGGCGTGAAAAACGGGTCCAGGTTCAATTCTTGCGGCACGACGCCGATGGCGCAACGCGCCGCGCGCTCCTCGCGTTCGATATCGTAATTCCATATCCGCACCGTCCCGGCGGTCTTTTGCACCAGCCCGGCCAATATATTGATCATCGTGGACTTGCCGGCGCCGTTGGGCCCGAGCAGCCCGAAGAACGAGCCGCGCGGCACGTCGAGGGAAAAATCCGTGAGCGCCTGTTTGGGCGCTCGTTTGCCGCCGCCACGGTAAACCTTGTTGAGCCCCCGAATTTCGACAGCCAGGTCCGGCAGGGCGGCAGCGGCGGAGGGATTGCTCATGGCTGTTGGGTATCACCCGGTGAAATCGCCGGTCAATGACCTAACCCGCGGCCCCTTGAAATCCTTACCTCCCGGCCGCATAAACGGTGGCGGTTACAGGAGACGGGAAACCCACCATGACACGCACCGGGACCGAGACCATCAAAGCCGAGACCATCAAGGTCGAAACCGGGGCCGTCAATTGCGATGGCGGCGGCGGCGCGCTCGGCCATCCGCGGGTCTATCTCCAGATCAAGCCCGAAGTCGGCGCCATCGAATGCCCCTACTGTAGCCGGCACTATGTCCTGAGCGAGGCCGCCCGCGCCCACCCCGGTCACTGAGCCGAGCGGGGTTCACCCTGCCCCATTATCCAGAATGGCCGCCAAACCAACCATGCCCAAGCGGCTCTACCTGATCGACGGATCGGGTTACATCTTCCGCGCCTTCCACGCCCTGCCGCCCATGACCCGGCCCGACGGCACGCCGGTGAACGCGGTTTACGGCTTTGCTAATATGCTCATGAAGCTGCTCGACGATCTGCGCGACCACAGCGTCGAGGAGCTCATCGCCGTGGTCTTCGATGCCAAGCGCTTGACCTTCCGCAATGAGATTTACAAGGAATACAAGGCGCACCGGCCCGAGGCGCCCGAGGAACTGGTTCCGCAATTCGCCATTATCCGCGATGCCACGCGGGCCTTTAACGTGCCGTGCATCGAGATGGAAGGCTTCGAGGCCGATGACCTGATCGCGACCTACGCCAAACACGCCGAAGCCGCCGGTGTCGACGTGGTCGTCATCTCCGCCGACAAGGACCTGATGCAACTCATCCGCCCCGGCATCACCATGCTCGATCCCATGAAGAACCGCACCATCGGTCCTGAGCAGGTGCGGGAGAAATTCGGCGTCGGTCCTGACAAGGTCATCGAGGTGCAGGCACTGGCGGGCGATTCCAGTGACAACGTGCCGGGAGTTCCCGGTATTGGCATTAAGACCGCCGCCGAGTTGATCCTGCAGTACGGCGACTTGGAAACCGTGCTCGCGAAGGCCGGCGAGATCAAACAGCCCAAGCGTCGCGAGAACTTGCTGGCCAACGCCGAATTGGCGCGCATCTCCAAAAGGCTTGTGACCCTGAAGGATGACGTTCCGGTGACCGTGCCGCTCGCGGATTTAAAATGGCAGGCGCCCGATCCCGACACGCTCATCGCCTTCATCACCGCCCAGGGCTTCAAAAGCCTTATACCGAAAGTCATGGCGAAGCTGGGCGGCACGCCGCATTCGCTGGCGTCCATCCCGCTGCAAGAGCCGGCGGCCGCGCTAGCGCCGGCCGCGCCCGTTAGCCAAACAGCGACCGGGCCGGGCAATTATGAAACCATTCAGACGACGGCCGAACTCGAACGCTGGGTGAAGGCCGCCGCGGCCAACGGTTGGGTTGCGGTGGATACCGAAACCGACGGCCTTGACCCCTTGCGCGCGAGAATGGTGGGTGTGTCGCTCGCGATGGCGGCCGGCGCGGGGTGTTACATCCCGCTTCGCCATGTCGGCAGCGCCGGGCAAGGCCAACTTGACCTCATTGGCGATCTCGGCGGCGACGCCGACGGTCCGGGGGGCAGCAAGGAGGCGCCGCCGCAAATTGCAGTGAAGGCCGCGATCAAACTCTTGAAGCCGCTGCTGGAAGATCCGGGGGTGCTCAAGATCGGGCACAACATCAAGTTCGACATGCACGTCTTCGCGCGCGAAGGCATTGCCGTCGCGCCGGTCGATGACACCATGGTGATCTCCTATATCCTTGAAGGCGCCGGCCATGGCCACGGCATGGATGAACTCGCAACCTTGCACCTCGACCATCAGTCCATAAAATTCGCCGACGTTTGCGGCACCGGAAAAAATCAGATCACCTTCGACCGCGTGCCGCTGGACAAAGCCACGGCCTACGCCGCCAAAGATGCCGATGTGACGTGGCGGCTGCACGGCCTTCTCAAGCCGCGCCTTCGGGAAGAACATTTGGTTGCGATTTACGAAACCATGGACCGGCCGCTGATCACGATTCTCAAGGACATGGAAGCGCGCGGAATTCTGGTGGATAAAAAAGTGCTGGCGGATTTGAGTCGGGATTTCGCCGGGCGCATGGCGACGCTGGAGATCGAAATTCACAAGCTGGCGGGCGAGCCGTTCAACGTCAACTCACCCAAACAACTCGGCGAGATCCTGTTCGAGCGCATGAGCCTTCCGGGCGGCAAAAAGGGCAAGACCGGCGCCTATGCCACCGGCGCCGACGTGCTCGATGAACTGGCGGCGCAGGGCCACGACCTGCCGGCGCGCGTGCTCGACTACCGCCAGCTCGCCAAACTGAAGAGCACCTACACCGATGCGCTGCTGGCGGAAATCAATCCCGACACCGGCCGCGTCCACACCAGCTTCGCTCAGACCATCGCCTCGACCGGGCGGCTATCCTCGATCGATCCGAATTTGCAGAACATCCCGATCCGCACCGAGGAGGGGCGCAAGATCCGCACCGCCTTCACGGCGCCCAAGGGCAAAAAATTGCTCTCGGCCGATTACAGCCAGATTGAATTGCGGCTTGTCGCTCACGTCGCCGATGTCAAAGCCCTGAAGCGGGCCTTCAAGAACGGCGAAGACATTCATGCCGCGACGGCGTCGGAGATGTTTAATGTGCCGATCAAAGGCATGGACCCGATGATCCGACGGAAAGCCAAGGCCATCAATTTCGGGATTATCTACGGCATTTCGGGATTCGGCCTTGCGCGCCAGCTCGGCATTCCGCGCGGCGAGGCCCAGGACTACATCAACGCCTATTTCGCCAAGTTTCCCGAAATCCGCGATTATATGGAAACCACCAAGATCGAGGCGAGAAAGCGGGGCTACGTCACCACCCTGTTCGGTCGGCGTTGTTATATTCCCGGGATCGGCGACAAGAATCCCAACATGCGCGGTTTTGCCGAGCGCGCGGCCATCAACGCCCCGATCCAAGGCGGCGCCGCCGACATCATCAAGCGCGCGATGATCCGTTTGCCGGCCGCGCTCGACGATGCCGGCCTTTCGGCGCTGATGCTCTTGCAAGTTCACGATGAATTAGTCTTCGAGGTGGTCGAAGCCGAGATCGCGAAGACCACAGCTGTCGTCAAATCGGTCATGGAGGCCGCCGCGCATCTCGATATTCCCCTCACGGTCGATGTCGGGGTCGGCGCGACCTGGGCCGAGGCGCACTAGTTGTGGCGGATCGGCTTGGTCAAGTCGCCAACCTCGCGCCCATGAACAGGCGCCGAATATTCACTTTGCTCTTGATGCTGGCCGCGCCGTCCGCCCTAGCCCAAACCGCGACTCTCGCGTGCTTCGCTCCCGCGCCGGACGCGCCTGCGAAGATCGCCGCCTGCTCAAGAATGATCAACGGTCCGAGCTTGCCCGCGGCAACGCGCGCGCTGGCTTTGTTCGCCCGCGCCGAGGCCCTCGCCGCGTCGGGAGATAACGCAAGTGCTCTCGCCGACTTTGACGCCGCGCTGGTGCTCGCGCCGGGCGACGCGGCGGCGCACTTGGCGCGGGGCAAGCTCAAGGACGCAACCGGAAATGCCGCCGAGGCCGAGGCGGATTTTTCCGCGGCCCTCGCCGAGGACCCGGCATTGGCGGAAGCCTATTCCGCTCGCGGTGCCTTGCGCCTGAAGCGCGGCGCCACGGAAGGCGGCATTAGCGATCTCGCCGAGGCGCGCCGCTTGAACCCCACCGACGCCGAGGGTCAAAAGCTGTTGGCGGCGGCACGGCTGAAGGCCGGCCGAACAGCCGATGCCGTGGCGAGCTATACCGCCGCGCTGGCGCTAAACCCAAGGGAGGCTTCGGCCTTCCGCGGGCGCGCCACGGCCCATGCGCGCGCGCGAAATTATCCTGCCGCCGTCGCCGATTTCAGCGCCGCCTTGGACCTCAACCCTGGCGACCTTGCGGCGCTTGAGGGTCGCGGCATGGCGGCCCTGCAAGGCGGCGCCTTTGCCGCCGCCATCACCGATTTTTCCGCGCTGGCGGCGCTCCGCCCGGGCGACGACGGTCCGATCTTCTTTCGCGCCAATGCCAAGCTCCAAAGCGGCGACGCCTCGGGGGCTGGCGAAGACTTCAGCGGCTTTCTTAAGAACCATCCCGACGATACCGAAGCCCTCATGGGCCGCGGGCTCGCGCGACAATCGGGCGGTGACACGATCGGCGCCGAAGCCGATTTCAGTTCGTTCCTCGCCCGGGCGCCCGAGGCCGCCCAGCCGCGCGCGCGCCGCGGCTACGTGCGCGTCATGCGCGGCGACTACGCCGGCGCGGTGAGCGACCTGGCCATGGCCATGGCGCTGCCGGGCGCCCCGCCCGAGCTGGCCTTGTGGCGCTTTATCGCCGAGACCCGCGGCGGGCGGAAAGCCGATGCGGCTTTGGCGGAGGCCGCGAAAGAGATCGCGACCAGGGAGTGGCCGGCGCCGGTCATGGACTATTACCTGGGGAAGGTGTCAGGGGACGCGGTGCTGGCGGCAGCGGCCCAGGATCCAACGGAACGAGTCGGGCGGCTGTGCGAGGCCTACTTCTATCTTGGTCAAGCCGCCCTGATTCTGGATGACATTCCCGAGGCCATCAAACTGTTCAGAGCGGCGCTCGCGACCGGAATGACGCGCTATACCGAATATGCCGGTGCCCGCGCCGAATTGGCGCGCCTTGCGCCCCAGCCCGTGGACGCCAAGCCGCGCTAGCCCGGCCGGATTTAGGCCGGTCTTCGGCGTATTATACTTTTACGCGCCTTCAGCACGACATAGCTTTGTGGTATTTTTGCCATAATGCGCCGATGAAATGAGCGGGTAGTATGACGAAATTGGTTTACAGGCCGCCTTGAGCGAATTGGGGATTAACTGTGGCATACCGTATCGCGCTTGTTGACGACGATCGCAACATTCTGACCTCGGTGTCGATGGTCCTCGAGGCGGAAGGCTTCAACGTTACCACCTACCGCGATGGCGCCGAGGCCCTGCGCGGACTGACCGCCGAGCCACCCGACATGGCCATCCTCGACATCAAGATGCCGCGCATGGACGGCATTGAACTGTTGCAGCGCCTTCGCGAGAAGAGCGCCATGCCGGTGATCTTCCTGACCTCGAAGGATGACGAGTCCGATGAACTCTTGGGTCTGCGCATGGGCGCCGACGATTACATCAAGAAGCCGTTCTCCCAGCGCCTCCTGATCGAGCGCGTACGCTCGATCTTCCGCCGCGTCGAATCACAGAAGGCCCAGGGCGCGGGCACTTCGCCAACATCAGTGGCCCGCGGCGATCTCGTGTTGGACCCTGCCCAACACCTCTGCCTCTGGAAGACCCTGCCGGTAAACCTGACTGTCACCGAGTTTTTACTCATCCAAGCCTTGGCGCAGCGGCCGGGGCACGTCAAAAGTCGCGACCAGCTCATCGACGCCGCCTACGGCGAGCACATCTACGTTGACGACCGCACCATCGACAGCCATATCAAGCGGCTGCGGAAGAAGTTTCGCGAGGTCGATAAGGATTTCTCGCATATCGAAACCTTGTACGGCGTAGGCTACAAGTATAACGAAGCGAACGCCGCATAATGTCCTTGGTCGGCGCTCGCCCCGGCCGGCTAAATCTACCGGCCGGTGAAAGGCCTCGCGGTGCGCAATAAGGCCGACCGCTCGCTCGACGACCTGCGCGTTAAGCCGTCCAACACGGCCTCGGACGGTGGCCGCGGGTTCACCGATCCCAGCCAAGGCGGCTGGCGGCCGCGGCTGTTCTCGCCCCTCACCTTACGCTTTCTCGCCGTCAATCTGACGGCGCCGGTGCTCCTGGTTCTCGGGCTTCTGTTCCTCGACGAATATCAAGACACGCTGATTGCAACGGAATTGGAGGCCTTACAAACGCAAGGTCAACTGATCGCCGCGGCGATCGGTGAAGGCGCCGTCGTCGCCACCAGGACCCGGGGCAGATCCGCCGACGAAGAAGACATGTCATCGGACTTAGGCCCGACCGGGACACGCCGTGTTATCGACCCCGATTCAGCCCGGCAGCTCTTGCGAAATCTGTCGGGCCTTGCCCACCTGCGCGCCCAATTGTTCGATCCCAGCGGGACACTGGTGGCTGACACACGGTTGCTGCAGGGCCCTGGCGGCGAAGTCCAAGTCCTCGATCTGCCGCCTTTGGATGCAGATCCGATCGTGGGCATTGTCCGCGACCTGTACGAAGCCAGCATCGGCCGCTACGCTTACGACCGCGACCTTGAGCCCTACGTCGAGCGGCCCAAAGCCACGGCGACGGATTATCGCGAGATCGCCCTGGCCTTGGAGACGGGCAAGGCCAACAGCGTGGTTCGGTTGCGCAGCGACCGGGAAAAAATCCTGTCGGTGGCGGTGCCGGTACAGTTTTATAAGCAGATCGTCGGTGCGCTTCTGGT
Organism: Caenispirillum bisanense; assembly: GCA_945906455.1. Classification (GTDB taxonomy): domain Bacteria; phylum Pseudomonadota; class Alphaproteobacteria; order Rhodospirillales; family Rhodospirillaceae; genus SHVO01. The sequence goes on along the minus strand of CAMDRB010000011.1, from coordinate 20,609 downwards.
GTCGCGCGACGGCAGCGCCGTCGACGATCGCCTGTTCGCGGTGCGCGGCTCGATCCTAGGGATGTTCGCCTGGATTCTTGCCTTGACCGTCCTGACATCGATCTATCTTGCCAGCACGATCGCACGCCCCGTGCGGCGGTTGGCCGAGGCCGCGATGCAGGTGCGTCTGGCGAAGAACCGCCGCTACCCCATCCCCGATTTGACGCGCCGGTCCGACGAGATCGGCGAACTGTCGGCGGCACTGCGCGACATGACCGAATCCCTATGGCAGCGCTTGGATGCCATTGAACACTTCGCCGCCGATGTCGCCCACGAAATCAAAAACCCACTGACCTCCCTCAGGAGCGCCGTGGAGACCGTCGCGCGGGTGAAGGACCCCGAACAGCAAAAGAAATTGATGTCGATTATCATGGAGGACGTGACGCGGCTCGACCGCTTGATTTCTGAAATCTCCGACGCCTCGCGCCTGGATGCGGAACTGTCGCGGGCGGAGCTGAGCCTCGTGAACGTCGGGCGCCTGGTGGAAGCGCTGGCCGAAATTCACAATGCCAACGACAATCCGGCGGCGCCCAAAGTGCATATCGTCGCGGACTCCGGCCAGGTGAATCTACCCGAGAGCGCTTCGGTGGGCGATCTGCTCGTGCCGGGGATAGAAACCCGCCTGGGGCAGGTCTTCCGCAACTTGATCAGCAACGCCGTGTCCTTTAGCCCGCCCGGCGGCGACATAACCATCCGCATCAAACGCGATCGCCGCCACGTGCGGATTATGGTCGAGGATCGCGGACCCGGCATTCATGCCGGTAAGGAAGAGGATATCTTCAACCGCTTCTATACCGCGCGGCCGGAGGGCGAAAAGTTTGGCACGCATTCCGGCCTCGGCCTCTCGATTTCGAGACAAATTGTCGAGGCCCACCGCGGCTCGATAACCGCCGAGAATATCATCGGCGATGACGGCGCGGTCATGGGCGCCCGGCTGATCGTGCGATTGCCGGCGCCGTAGAGCTTTTTTGTGAAAAGCTTAAGGGCTAAGGACAAAGCCCATGAGCAAGGGTAACGTTAAGAAGGACAAGATAGTCGAGACGAAGACCATGGCGGCGACTTCCTCCGGCTGATTGTCGTAGCGAAGCGCAAACAGATAGCTGAAGACCGCGACCGGCATGGATGATTGAATGATCACCGAGCCGCGCGCGGCGCCCTCAAGTCCGAGCGCCTGGGTCAAGGCGACCGCGATAACAAAACCGCCGGCCAGGCGGAGTGCTGAAAAGCCGAGGCTGCGGCCAAACCCCACGACCTGCAGCTTGGCGAGCGAGGCGCCGAGCGACATGAGCATGAGCGGAATCAGCGTGTTTCCCAATACTTCGAGCACGTTCGCGATCCACAACGGCGGCGTCACGTCGGCTGCGACTAAGACGCCCGCCAGAGCGACAGCGACAACCATTGGATTTGTCACCAGACTCCGCACTGAAACGCCGCCGCTGGCGATACTGATGCCGACACTGAACTGCAGCCCGGCCATGGTCGCGAAGAACGTCACGCCAAGGGCGAGGCCGGACTCGCCAAAGGCAAACAGACACAGCGGCAGGCCCATGTTGCCGGAATTTGGAAACATCAGCGCCGGTAAATAGACCTGCACGGGCAATTTCAGAGCCCGCACGATCACCCAGCCGACCAATCCCATGATTGCGATCATCGCTGCGGCCGCCGCCACGATCCGGGGCGCCGCCGAAAGGTCGGCCTTGGAATTCAACAGGGTGTGCAACATCAGGCATGGCCCCCCGACATAGCTGCACAGGAGCGACATCATCTGGGCGTCGAACGGCAAACGGCGGCGCTCCCAGACATAGCCCAGAAGGGCGATCAATAGGACGGGCGCGATGACGGTGAAAATCTGCTGGAGCATGCCGGCGCACCATAGCGGCATCGGCGGCAATAGCTCAAGCATGCGACATAGCCCTTATCACTACCCGAGACCCCGCATAAGATCGTGACCATGAGCCTGATTCACGCCAGCTGTGTCGCGATCGCCGGAAGCGGGGTAATCGTTCGCGGACCGTCGGGCGCGGGCAAATCGGACTTAGCACTGCGGCTGATCGATGCGGGGGCGGAATTGGTGGCCGACGATTGTTGCAACATTGTCGTGAGGGACGGGCAACTCGTCGCCACCGCGCCGGCAAATCTCGCCGGCAAGATCGAGGTGCGGGGCTACGGCATCGTTGAACTTGCGTTCCGCAGGGAAGCCGTAGTGGCTTTGGTCGTCGACCTGATGCCCGAGGCCGAGATCGAGCGCATGCCCAAAACGGCCACATGCGTGATCGCCGGGGTGACCGTCCCGCGCTTGACGGTCGACGCGTTCACCGCCTCGGCCGCGGCGAAAGTCCGCATCGTGCTGGGGAGAACGCCTTGAAAGGCCTGGCTTCAAACGCGCCTCGGGTCGGGCCGCGCCGCGTGGTTGTGGTTTCGGGCATGTCGGGCGCCGGCAAAAGCTCGGCCTTGCGCGCTCTGGAGGATTCCGGCTTTGAGACCGTCGACAATCTCCCGGTGGCGCTTCTCGGCGCTGTGGTGACCGTAGGTGTCGGACCACTAGCCATCGGGATCGACGTGCGCACACGCGACTTTGACGCGGCTGGGCTCCTGGACGCCCTCGGCCGCTTGCGGAAAAACCCCGCCTTGACGATCGGAATCGTTTTTCTCGACTGCGACAGCGAGGTCCTGGGTCGGCGCTATACCGAGACGCGGCGTCCCCATCCGCTGGCCGACGATCTGCCGATCGCCGTCGGGATCGAAACCGAACGCCGCCTGTTGGCGCTGCTGCGCGAACAGGCGGAGCTGTTGATCGATACCTCACGTCTCGCGCCCGCGGACCTCAAGCGCATCCTTGTGGGTCAGTACGGCGGTACCGCGCAGCGGCCCTTGCGCGTATTTCTGATGTCATTCGGATATCGCTATGGCCTGCCGCGCGACGCCGACTTGGTCTTCGACGTTCGCTTCTTGAAGAACCCCCACTATGTTCCCGAACTCAAAGCGCAATCTGGCATGGACGACGCCGTTGCGGCATTCATCGCGGGCGATGTCGTCTTGGCGCCCTTCCTCGACCGGCTTACCCATTTTCTTGAGCCGCTGTTGCCGCTCTTTGAGTCCGAAGGCAAAAGCTATTTGACCATCGCCATTGGCTGCACGGGCGGACAGCACCGCTCGGTCTATGTCGTGGAGCGCCTCAAGGCCTGGCTCACCGGCAAGGCCGCCGCTTTCGACGTGCGCCATCGCGACATCGACGCCAGCCGCGGCGGGGGCAGCCCCGATATAGTCCATAAGCCATTGTAACAATGAGAGTAAATTGGCTAGGTTCGCTGGGACCGCGGCGGCGGCGGCAGGGGTCGCATCCGGCGCGACGATTGGTTATGCTGCGCCGCCCAAAGGCCAAGGCGTCAATAGGTTTTTCCGCCGGCTCGCCCGGCCGTCGCTCAAAGTCAGGACCAACCTACGTTCATGGCGCAATCTAAACCGTTGATTGGACTCGTGCTCGTCACCCACGGTCGGCTCGCTCTCGAGCTCGTAGCCGCGATGGAGCATGTCGTCGGCCCGCAGCTCCAAGTCGCGACGGTCTGTATCGGCGCCGAGGACGATATGGAACAGCGCCGCGCCGACATCGTCAAAGCCGTCGAGACTGTGAACGCGGGTTCGGGTGTCGTGGTGCTCACCGACATGTTCGGCGGCACCCCGTCCAATCTTGCGATCTCGATTATGGAAACCGCCCCGGTGGAGGTGATCGCCGGCGTAAACCTGCCGATGTTGATCAAGTTGGCGTCGGTCCGCGGTACGGAAGCGCTGCAAAATGCGGCCGTCCAGGCTCAGGATGCCGGGCGCAAGTATATCAATGTCGCTTCAGTGCTCCTGGCTCAAGAAAATCAAAAAACCAAAATACTCAAGTAGTCGACCGCGAGAGCCCTTCCCGGCGCGCCAAACGGCTGCCAAATAGCAATTTAGAGCGTGATCGCGATTCCGACCGAGTCGATCACATTCGAGACGGGGCGTGACCATGAGCGAACACCTGCGCCGCACCGCCGAAATCTGCAACGGCAAAGGGCTGCATGCCCGGGCGGCGGCCAAGTTTTGCAAAATTGCCGGCCAATTCGACGCCGAGATCAAGGTCAAGCGCGGCGAGACCGAGGTCGCCGGTGGGTCGATCATGGGACTGATGATGCTGGCGGCTTCGATGGGCACCGTCATTGAAATCAGGACCGCCGGCCCCGAGGCGGCCGCAGCCATGGACGCTTTGTGCAACCTTGTCGCCAATAAATTCGATGAAAATTAAGGCTCAGCCCAGCGGCGGCAGCCGCGAGAAGATCTTCCAATGCATCCCCGTCGGTGCCGGTGTGGCTATCGGCACGATCTACCGCCATGATTCGCGCGCTGTCATCCAGGTGCGCGAACGGCGCATTCCCGTGACCAAAGTACGTACCGAGCAGCACCGCGTTCTCGAAGCCGCGGCCGAAGCCGTCGGCCGCATCGGGACGCTGCAGACTCAGGCGCGCCGCATGACCGGCCCCGCCGGCGAAGAACTGGGCTATATCCTCGAGGCCTATCAGCAAATGCTGGGCGGATCGCGGCTGGTGCGCGGCGTGCAAAAACGCATCGCCGAGGAACGCATTAACGCCGAGGCCGCGGTGATGAAAGAAATCGGGTTGATGGCCGAGGCTTTCGCCGCCATGTCCGATCCCTATCTGGCCGCGCGCATGGCTGACATTCGTGAAGTCGGCCGCCGCCTCGTCGAAAGTTTGGGCAAGGAAGTCGAGGGCGACTTCGACAATCTGCCGGCTCACGCCGTTATCGTTGCTGACGAGCTCACGCCGGCCGATACCGCGCTTCTCGATCCCCGGCGCGTCTCAGGCCTGGTCACGATCTTGGGCGGCGTCGAGAGTCATACGGCAATTGTCGCCCGCTCGCTGGGGCTGCCCGCCGTTGTTGCCGCCGCCGATCTGCTCGACGATGCCGACAACGGATTAACCATAATTGTCGATGGGGGCGCCGGTATCGTCATCGTCGACCCGGTCGCCGCGACGCTCGCACGCTACCGTCGCAAACGGGCCGGATTCGCCAAATCACAGCAATCTCTGAAAAAGCTGCGGGCCGTCCCGGCCGTGACACGCGACGGCTGCCGCATCGGGCTTCAAGCCAATATCGAGCTTCCCGCCGACGTCGACGCCGCGTTGGCCGCTGGCGCCGAGGGCGTGGGCCTTTTCCGCAGCGAGTTCATGTTTATGAACCGCGATGATCTCCCGGGCGAGGAAGAGCAATTCGCGGAAATCTGCAAGGTCGTCAAGCAAATGAACGGCCGGCCTGTGACCATCCGCACCCTCGACGTGGGCGCCGACAAATTAGGCGATGTCTTCGGCATGAAACCCGGCCCCAACCCCGCGCTGGGTTTGCGCGCCATTCGCTTTTCGTTGAGTCGCCGCAAGCTCATGTTGATTCAGTTGTCGGCGATCTTGCGCGCCAGCGCTTTTGGCCCGGTACGCATTCTCTTGCCGATGGTCTGTATCGTCGACGAAGTGCGCGAGGTCCGGCGCATGATGAACCGCCTGATTGCCCAGCTCAAACGCCGCCGGGTCAAGATTGCCGATCCGCCCCCGCCGCTCGGGATCATGATCGAGATACCGGGCGCGGCGCTTGCCGCCGATGCCCTGGCCGCCGAAAGCGACTTCTTCGCGATTGGCACCAACGATCTGACCCAATACACACTGGCCATCGACCGCTCCGACGACCAGGTGGCCTACCTTTACAATCCTTTGCACCCGGCGGTCCTGCGGTTGATCCAGTTCTCAGCCGAGGCCGGCCTCGCGGCAGGCATCCCAGTATCGGTGTGCGGGGAGATGGCCGGCGACGACCGCATGACGCCTATTCTCTTGGGTTTTGGGATTACCGAGCTCTCGATGTCCCCCAATAGCCTACCGCGCGTCAAAAAACGCATCCTGGCCCTGTCCTTGGCGGCCATCAGCGGTCGCGTTCGGCGGATCACGACCGAGTCTGACCCTATCCAGGTCCAGGCGATTCTCGATGACCTTTGCCAGCCCGGGTAAGACTGCAACCGTTGCCCGCACCCCTCCCGGACTGCTATACGGCCCACGAATCCGTTCCGCCGGGGCATCTTATCCCGGCCTCTATAAATGGGCTCCGATACTTGGCCCCGTCGCAACCTGCTTGGGATTACAAACCCAACCGCAATTGGAGACACGCCCGATGAGTGCAGTCGACTACAAGGTCAAAGACATCGCTTTGGCCGCCTGGGGCCGCAAGGAAATGGCCATCGCCGAAACCGAGATGCCGGGCCTGATGGCGCTGCGCAGCGAATTCGGCGCGACCCGCCCGCTGAAAGGCGCGCGGATCGCCGGATCGCTGCACATGACGATCCAGACAGCCGTGCTGATCGAAACCTTGAAGCATCTCGGCGCCGATATCCGCTGGGCGTCTTGCAACATCTTCTCGACCCAGGACCAAGCGGCTTCGGCCATCGCCGCCGCCGGAATTCCGGTGTTCGCCTATAAGGGTGAGAGCCTGGAAGAGTACTGGGATTACACCCATAAGATTTTCGAGTGGGCCGACGGCGGCACGCCGAACCTGATCCTCGATGACGGCGGCGACGCCACATTGCTGATCGTGCTTGGCGCACAGGCCGAAAAGGATCCGTCGGTCGTCGCCAAGCCGAACAATGAAGAAGAAACCGTGCTGTATGCCGCCATTAAGGCGCGCTTGAAGGCGCAGCCCGGCTGGTATTCGAAAGTGCTGGCGGCGATCAAGGGCGTCAGCGAGGAAACCACGACCGGCGTGCACCGCCTGTATCAGATGGCCAAAGACGGCCGCCTGCCGTTCCCCGGCATCAACGTCAACGACTGCGTGACCAAATCGAAGTTCGACAATATCTATGGCTGCCGCGAGAGTCTGGTCGACGGCATTCGCCGCGCGACCGACGTGATGATGGCCGGCAAGGTGGCGGTCGTGAACGGCTTCGGCGACGTCGGCAAGGGCTCGGCGGCATCGTTGCGCCAGGCCGGCTGCCGCGTGATGGTGACCGAGATCGATCCGATCTGCGCGCTTCAGGCCGCCATGGAGGGTTATCAGGTCGTGACCATGGACGACGCCGCGTCCGTGGGCGATATCTTCGTCACCGCCACCGGCAACCTCGATGTTATCACCGTCGATCACGCCCGGAAAATGAAGGACCGGGCCATCGTCTGTAACATCGGCCACTTCGACACCGAAATTCAGGTGGAAGGTCTCAAGAATTTTAAGTGGCACAATGTCAAGCCGCAGGTGGATGAAATCGAGTTTCCCGACGGCAAGCGCATCATTCTGCTGGCGGAAGGGCGTTTGGTGAATCTCGGCTGCGCCACGGGCCATCCCAGCTTCGTCATGAGCGCCTCGTTCAGCAACCAAGTTCTGGCCCAGATCGAGCTCTGGACCAACAACGCCAAGTACGGCAAGCAGGTCTATGTCCTGCCGAAGCACCTGGACGAGAAGGTTGCCGAGCTTCACCTCGACAAGGTCGGCGCCAAGCTGACCAAACTGAGTCCGAGGCAGGCGGCTTATATCGGCGTTCCACCCACCGGTCCGTTCAAGCCCGAAACCTACCGTTATTAACTCATCCCGTTAAATCTATGGCCTTTGCGGCCTGAGTCCGAAGGCAGTACATTCGGAACCAGCCTGAGGATTCATAGAGGGATGCGGTGCCCAGCGAGATCGCGGAACTGCTGACGCCGGCGGTTATCACCGGACTGATTGCGGTTTTACTGCTGGTGCCGCCGGCAGGCGTCGCGCTGTGGCGCCAGCACCGCCATTGGCGCAGGGCCGAACGCGCAGCCGGGCAGGCCCAATACACCAGCGACGCCGTGCGGGCCGCCCTCGAGACCGCGCCCGAGGGCTATTTCGCCTGGTTTCACCAACCCGGCGGCGACGATGATGGGGACATTCTCGACCTTCCCGCATTCCGCGACGGCGGCAGCTGTTCGCGGCGGCTGGCTGTGCTGCTCGACCTATTTCGCGGCATGGAGGCGAGCTTCGGCGAGGTCTGCGAGGGCTTCGAGCCCGACTCCCGCAACCGGCTTCAGTCGGTCATCGCCGACCTGCGTGGCGCCGGTCTCGGATTTCAGGTCGATTTGACGCACACCGCTACCGGCCGGCGAATCCAGGCCCGGGGCGTGCGTGCCGTCGATGATCAGGGCCGGTCCATGGCCGATGTGGTGTGGATGAGCGACGTCACCGAGGGCGTTGCCGCTGTCGATACGCTCACCCAGGAAACCGCCGCCCTCAGCCGCGAGCGAAATCTGCTCAAGGCCGCCCTCGACGGCATTGCCGAACCGGTTTGGTTGCGTGACGACGACCTGTCGCTGATCTATTGCAATGCCGCTTATGTCAGGGCCGTCGACGCCAAGAGCGCCGGCGACGTCGTCGCGCGCGGCCGCGAGTTGGCGCCCCGCGTCGCCGTGCGCGAAGCCCGCGCCCTGGCGGCGGCAGCCCGGGCCGCGGCGGAAACCCGGCGGGCACCCTTCCACATGGTCATCGACGGCAGCCGCCGGCTGATGGAAGTCACGGAATCGCCGGTCGAGGCGAGCGGTGGAAATTCGGCGAACGACGGACAGGCCGCAGCGCCGCTGTTTTCCGACGGCAGCGGTCGCCTGACCTCGGGCTTTGCCTATGATATTACCCGCCAGGAAGAACTGGAAACGCGCGTCAAACGCGAGGCCGCCGCCCACGCCGACGTGCTCGAGCGCCTAACGACCGCGATCGCGATCTTCGGTCCCGACACGCGCCTGGTCTTCTTCAATACCGCCTTTTCACGGCTGTGGCGGATCGATGCCGCCTGGCTTCTCGACGGCCCCAACTACGGCAACTTGCTGGATGCCTTGCGCGGCGAACGCAAGTTGCCCGAGGTCGCCGACTTCCCCGCCTATAAGGAAAAGGAACTGGCGCGCTTCAACTCGCTGATCGAGCCATTGGAAGACGTTTTGCACCTGCCCGATGGCGGCACCTTGCGCCGGGTGATCGCGCCGCACCCCATGGGCGGCCTGCTTACGACCTACGAGGATGTTACCGACAAGCTCGCCCTCGAGCGCTCCTACAACACGCTGATCGCCGTCCAGCGCGAGACCATCGACAACTTGCAGGAGTCGGTGGCGGTGTTCGGGGCGGACGGCCGCTTGCGCCTCGCCAACCCGGCTTTCGCCGGACTGTGGCGGTTGAGCCTGGATGCGTTGCGTGAAGGTCCCGCCATGAGTGCGGTCATCGAAGCCTTCCGCGATTTCTTCGAAGATCCCGCGATCTGGACACGCCACCGCGCGGTCATGTTGGCCGCCTTGGCGGCCGACCGCGAACGCACGGCGCAGCAAGGGCGCGTCGTGCGCCGCGATGGATCGGTTTTGGAGTTCATCTCGGTCCCGCTGCCCGACGGCGGCGTTCTGTTTTGCTATAACGACGTATCGGCGCCCGAGCGCGTGGCACAAGCCTTGCGCGGACGCGCCGAGGCGCTCACCGCCACCGACAAACTCCGCATCGAATTCATCACCAACGTCGCCGCGGAATTGGAAGTTCCGGTCTCGACGATTTCCGCCCTGGCGTCGCAGCTGGAGGGATCAAACGCCGATCCGGCGCGCCAACGCCAACCGATCAAGGGCGGTGCGCAGGCGGCGATCAAGGAAATCCTGGCGGCGGCCCACGCGCTCAAGACCTTGATCGAAGATGTCCGCGATTTGACCGGCGTCGAAGCCGGACAGCATACCTTGCATCTCGATTCTTTCGACATCCGCGAGGTGGTCGATCGCGTTGGCTCCATGACCCGCGAGGCCGTAAAACGTCGCGGCGTGGCGCTGCGGTTGAACTGCCCCGCCGGCGCCGGCTGGATGGTCGGAGATGCCGCCCGCATCAAACAGACGCTTTATCATGTTGTCACCGGCGCCTTGAAAAACCTAACCGGCGACAACATCGAACTTTCCGTACAACGCACCGCGTCCGGGGACGTGACGTTCGCGATCCGCCACGCCGCCGGCGAAGGCTACGGCGCGGGCTTGGGCGTGTATCTCGCCCAGCGCATGGTTGAATTGCACGGCGGCACGCTTGAAATCAGCGCCGAGGGCGGCGACACCGTCGTCGCCTGCCGGCTTCCGGCGGGTAATTCACCGGCTCGCGCCGGCGACCATTCGGGCATCGCGGCGGCTGGACAATAGATGTTTCCGCTGCCTTCGGAACAAGACACGCTCACCCTGGGAGCCGCTCTGGCGACACACGCCCGTCGCGGCGACGTCATTGCGCTTTCGGGCCCGCTCGGCGCCGGCAAGACGACTCTGGCGCGGGGATTTATTCAGAAAATGTCGGGGGGGGAGGAAGAGGTCGTCAGCCCGACGTTCACGCTTGTCCAGGTTTACGAAACGCCCGGCGCGCCCATCTGGCATTTTGACCTCTACCGCTTGAACCAGCCTGAGGATGCGCTCGAATTGGGGTTTGAGGAGGCCTTGGCGACGGCTATCAGTTTGGTGGAGTGGCCCGAGCGCTTGGGAGAATTTTTGCCGGCTTCGCGCCTGGACGTGACCCTCTCGGCCCTCGGCCAGGGCCGCGAAGCGCGGCTCACCGGGGGCCCGGCGTGGACAGAACGGATAGCGGCAGTGAGAAAGCATGTCAGCGGAACGTGAAGTCCTCATCGCCGGATTCCTGAAACGCCACGGGTGGGACGTGGCCAAGCGCGGCCGATTGGCCGGTGACGCTTCGTTTCGGAAATACGACCGGCTGGAAGATCACCGGGGAAGAGTCGTGTTGATGGACGCGCCGCCGCCCCAGGAGGACGTGCGCCCGTTTGTGCGCATCGCCCGCCACCTCAAGGCCCACGGCTTTTCCGCGCCCGCCGTTTTGGCCGAAGACGCCGACGCCGGTTTGCTGCTGCTTGAGGATTTGGGTGACGATACCTATACCCGTCTGCTCGCGCGCGGGCACAGCGAACGCGAGCTCTACGTCCTGGCCATCGACGCCTTGATCGCGCTGCATCGTCGGCCCGACGCCGTCCCCGATGGCGTGATCGCCTATGGCCTTCCGCGTCTGCTCGAAGAGGTCGGTCGCCTTCATACCTGGTATTTCCCGCTCGTCGGCGCGCCGGCGCTTCCGACCAGGCACCGCGAGTCATTCGAGGCGATTTGGCGAAAGGTATTGCCCTTGGCCTGGAAGACGCCGGCCTCGCTCACGCTATTCGATTACCACGTCGATAATCTCATGCTGGTTCCGGGGCGGACCGGCGTCGATGCCTGCGGCATTCTGGACTTCCAAGATGCCGTGGCCGGCCCCATCACCTATGACCTGATGTCGCTCCTGGAAGATGCCCGGCGCGACGTCGATCCAGCGCTGGTCGCCGAAATGAAAGCGCGCTACGTCGCCGCCTTTCCGTCTCTCCATGCCGAGGATTTCAAAACCTCGTGGGCGGTCATGGCCGCCCAGCGCCACATGCGCATCATCGGCACCTTCGCCCGCCTCAAACTCCGCGACGGGAAGCCGCATTACCTTCAGCATATGCCGCGGCTCTGGCGCCACATGGACAAATGTCTCGAGCACCCGGCCTTGGCGGACTTGAAGGCTTGGCTCGACCTCCATGTGCCGCCGCCCCTCAGGGTATTGTCCGCGTGAGGCCCAACGTCGCCATGCTACTCGCGGCGGGTCTCGGCACGCGCATGCGGCCTTTGACCGACGACAGGCCCAAGCCGTTAATCAAGGTCGGCGGTAAATGCCTGATCGATTGGACCCTCGATCAACTGGCTCTCGCCGGTGTCGCTCGCGCGGTCGTCAACGTTCACCATCACGCGCCGATGCTGATCGGGCATCTGAAACACCGCGCCGCGCCCGCCGTATCGATTTCCGACGAAAGCGAAGGTTTGCTGGACACCGGCGGCGGCGTGGTCAAGGCCCTGGCGATGCTGGGCGGCGATCCATTTTTCGTCTTCAATTGCGACGCCATCATTCGGGACGGCGCGACCCCGATGCTTGACCGCCTTTTGGCGGCGTGGAACCCGGCGGAACTCGACATCGCCATGCTCGTGCACCGTTGCGCAACCGCTCACGGTTTTGACGGCGCCGGCGATTTTTTTGTCGACGCCGGCGGTGCCATGACGCGGCGCGGCACGAGCGAGAGTGCGCCTTTTGTCTATGCCGGCGCCTATATCATTCATCCCCGCGCCTTGGCTCTGGCGCCGGCGGGGGCTTTTTCCATGAACCAGATCTGGGATCGCGCCATTGGCGCCGGGCGCATGAAGGCCGTGGTCCATGATGGCGCCTGGTATCACGTCGGGACCCCCGAGGCCGTGGGCGAGACCGAAGCCCTACTGGCAAAGGCATGACCGGGTATTCGACATGGCGTCTCGCTGCGGCCCGCCGGCACGCGGAACGCAAGCCCACGGTCTTTACAATTCCCGCCGCGGCCGCCTTCGTCGATGCCTTGGCGAAAGGCATGCTCGCGGACGCCGCCCTCGATCCACTGGCCTTGGCAGCAGTGACCGTGCTGCTGCCGACGCGCCGCGCGTGCCGCTCGCTGCGCGAAGCGTTCCTGCGCCTCGGCGAGGGCAAGCCGCTTCTGCTTCCGCGCATGGTTTCCCTCAACGACATGGATGACGAAGAAGCCTTGTTCTCGAGCTATGGCGCCGCCGACGTCGCGACCGACATTCCCCCGCCGATCTCGCCGCTGAAGCGCCAGATGTTGCTCGCGCGCTTGATCGGGCCCACGCAACTCGATCTTCCCGTGGCGCGGGCACTCAGGCTCGCGCAAGAGCTCGCGAGGTTCTTGGATCATGTGCAGACCGAGCGTTTGAACTTCGACAACCTGGAGAAACTGGTCCCCGAGGACTACGCCGCCCACTGGCAGGAAACTTTGCGGTTCATGAAGATTGTGACCGAAGCCTGGCCGCGCATATTGGCCGGCGAAGGCGCTATCGATCCCGCCGAGCATCGCAATCGCGTCTTTGCCGCCCAAGCCGCGGCCTGGACCGCCGTGGGCGCCGGCGGTCCGGTGATCGCGGCCGGATCGACGGGCAGCATCCCAGCGACCGCCGATATCCTCGCGGCCGTCGCGCGCCTCGCCGATGGCTGCGTGGTTTTGCCGGGCCTCGACATGGACATGAGCGACGAAGATTGGGCGATGGTCGACGAAACCCACCCGCAGTACGGCCTCAAGCAGCTTCTCGGACACATAGGAATTGCCCGCGCCGTGGTCGCCCCTTGGCCAGAGCAAGCTTCCGTAGCCGGATCAAGCAGCCGGGCCCGATTCCTCACCGAGGTCATGCGGCCCGCCGCGACAACCCATGCCTGGCAGGCTCTAAGCCGGCTTGACCCGGAGGTGATCGAGGGTGTGACACGGCTCGATTGCGCGGGACCGCGCGAGGAGGCCGAGGCCATTGCATTGGTCATGCGCGAAGCGCTTGAACATCGCGCCGGCCATCGGGACCGCACGTGCGCGCTGGTGACGCCGGACCGCGATCTGGCCGGGCGTGTCGCCGCTGAGCTCAAGCGCTGGAATATCGACGTCGACGATTCCGCGGGACGGCCACTTTCGCAAACCCCGCCGGGTGCCTTCCTGCGCCTGACGGCAGCGATGGTCGCCGAGGATTTCGCGCCGGTCGCGACCTTGGCCGTTTGCAAACACCCGCTCGCGGCCGGGGGCCGGGACCCTGCTCGGTTTCGGGCATTGACCAGGCTGGTTGAGCGCGAGGTCCTGCGGGGACCACGCCCGCCGGCGGGACTTGAAGGCCTTGAGCGATTGGCGCGCCCGGAACATACCCGCGATGTCAACGCCTGGGTCGCGATCTTGAAATCATGCTGCGGCGCTTTCGCCACGGCTATGAAACAAGAGGCGGCACCCGTCTCGACTCTTCTGAGCGCCCATATGGAAGCCGCCGAGGCGCTGGCGGCGACGCCGGACACGGCCGGTCCACTGCGGCTGTGGGCCGACGACGCCGGCGAGACCACCGCGGTTTTTGTCGCCGAATTGGCGCAATGCGCCGATTCCTTGCCGCCGATCGCGCCCGCGACTTACCCGGCGATTCTCGAAGCGCTGATGGAAGATCGCGTCGCGCGGCCCCGTTACGCCAAACATCCGCGCCTGCACATCCTGGGACCGTTGGAAGCGCGCCTGCAGCATTTTGACGTCCTGATGTTGGGCGGGCTCAACGAAGGCACCTGGCCTGGCGCACCGCCGGCCGACCCATGGATGAGCCGGCCCATGCGCAAGGCCTTCGGCTTGCAATCGCCTGAGCGGCGCATCGGCCAGGCGGCCCACGACATCACGCAAGCCCTGTGCGCGCCGCGCGTCGTCTTGACGCGCGCGAATAAAGTTGAAGGCACGCCGACCGTGCCCTCGCGCTGGCTGATGCGGTTGGAGCGCGTCATCGAGGCCGCGGGCCTAGCGCCGGCTTTTCACCGGCAGGCCGGCGACTGGATGTCCTGGGGTCGGGAGCTGACTCAGCCGGGCGCGTTCGAGGCCGGCCAGCCGCCGGCGCCCAAACCACCCCTCGCCGCGCGGCCGCGAAAGCTATCGGTCACTCGGATCGAGGACTGGATGCGCGATCCCTACAGCATCTATGCGCGATACATTCTAAAGCTGCGGCCGCTGAATCCGCTGGAACAAAATGTCGGCGCCGCCGACTACGGCACGCTCATCCACAAGGCGCTCGAAAAATTCATCAAGGCTCAGCCGTCGGGCCCCTTGCCCGACCAAGCTTTGGAACTCCTTCGCGATATCGGCCGGGCGGAATTCGACTCCCGCGCGCTTCGCCCGGGCGTCATGGCTTTTTGGTGGCCGCGCTTTGAACGCATTGCCGTCTGGTTTATCGGTGCCGAGCGCGAGCGCCGCGCCACGCTGGCGCAATCCTTCGCTGAGGTATCGGGAACAATTATCCTGCCTGCGCCGGGTGGAAGCTTCGAATTGACGGCCACGGCGGACCGCATCGATCGCGGCATGGACAGGCGTTTCACGATCATCGACTACAAGACCGGCACGCCGCCGCGCGACACCGAAGTCATCGCGGGCTTCGCGCCGCAATTGCCGCTCGAAGCAGCGATACTTGCAGGCGGCGGCTTTGCCGGCGTTCCCGCCGGTGTCGTCGCATCCCTCAGCTTTTGGCAGCTGCACGGCCGCGGCGACGGCGGCGAGATCAAGCCGATAAAGCTCGACGCGACGAATCTCTCCGTGGCGGCGCTCAAGGGACTGGCGGAGTTGATCGCAAAGTTCGACGACCCGACGACGCCCTATGAGGCGCGACCGAGCCCGGAGTTTGCTCCGAAATACAGCGACTACACCCACCTTGCACGCGTCAAGGAATGGTCGGCGGATGAAGGTGACGCATGAGCGCCGCAAATCCCACGGCCATTGCCAATCGCGCGCAGGCGGCAGCCATCAGGCCGGAGTTGAGCGTCTGGGTCACGGCTTCGGCCGGTTCGGGCAAAACCAAGGTCCTGACTGAACGGGTTCTCGCCCTGTTGCTTGCGGAAACGCCGCCGCAGCGCATCTTGTGCCTGACCTTCACCAAGGCGGCGGCGGCGGAGATGAGCAACCGCATCAACGCGAAGCTCGCGGCTTGGGTAACCAAGAGCGACGATGCCCTCCTTGAGGAATTGCTCGCCCTGGCCCCGGATCGGCTTGAAGATGCGACACGCGAGCAAACAAAGCGTGTGGCGGATCGTGCGCGCCGGCTGTTCGCCGAAGTTCTCGATGCGCCGGGTGGTTTGCAGATTTCGACCGTGCACGCCTTCTGCCAGTCGCTCTTGCGGCGATTCCCCTTGGAGGCCCGCGTATCGCCGCACTTTTCGGTGATGGACGACCGCGATACCGCCGAAGCTCTCGACCAAGCCTTGAGCGAGGCCATCGCCCACGGCGGCGGCGACGCGAACCTGGCAGAGGCCTTGAGCGTTTTGACGGCGCGGGTCCATGAAACCAATTTCACTGACTTGATGAAAGCGCTCGTGGCCGCGCGCGGAAGATTGAGGCAGATGATCGAGGCCGGTGGCGGCGTCGAAGGCGCCGTCGAAGCCATGCGCGCGAAGCTCGGCCTCGGTGCCGTTGAGTCCGAAGCCGCCATCATTGCGGCGGCGTGCGCCGACGACGGCTTTGACGGCGAGTCCTTGCACCGGGCGGCGGCGACCCTCGCCGGCGGTAGTGCGACCGACCAGGAGCGTGGCGCCGGTATCAAAATCTGGCTTGCGGACCCAAAGCGCCGCGCTGATGCCTTTGGCGCCTACACCCAGAATTTCCTCACCGAAGGTGGCCAAATCCGCAAGGTGCTGGCAACCAAGGCCGTGGCCCAGCAGGCAGGCATCTTAGAGTCCTTGCAGGCCGAGGCGGAGCGGTTGGTGGCCGTCTTCGAACGCCTCAAGGCGCTGCGCGTTGCCGAGGGCACGGCGGCCTTGATGCGGATCGGCGCGCAGGTGCTGGCACTTTACGAAGCTGAAAAAGTCCGTCGCGGCTTGATGGATTACGACGATCTGATTCAGGCGACGCGCCGACTCTTGGCCAGGCCCGGGGTCGCCGATTGGGTGCTCTACAAACTCGACGGCGGCATCGATCACATCCTCACCGACGAGGCCCAGGACACCAATCCCGATCAATGGGAGATCACGACGCCGCTGCTGAGGGAATTCTTCGCCGGGCTTGGCCGCCGTGAAGACGCCCGCGAAAAACCGCGCACGGTCTTTGCCGTCGGCGACCGCAAGCAGTCGATCTACAGTTTTCAAGGGGCGTCGCCGGAAGCCTTCAATCGCGTCCGCCAGGGAATCATGGATCTGGTGTGCGCCGCCGAGCAACGCTGGGCCGACGTGACCTTGAACGTCTCCTTCCGCTCGGCTGGCGTTGTGCTCGACGCCGTCAACGCCGTCTTCGCGCAAGGCTCCCCCGCGCGCGACGGCGTCGCGGCGGATGATGAGGATATCGTCCACCTTCCGGCCCGCGAAGGCGCGGCGGGATTGGTCGAGATCTGGCCGCTGGTGGAACCCGAGGCCGACGACGCGCCCGCCGGCTGGAAGCCGCCGGTCGAACGGCGCAAGGGCGATTCGCCGCAGAACCGGCTCGCGGCCCTGATCGCGCGACGCATCGGCAAAATGGTCGGCGATGGCGAGATCCTCGAGTCCGAAGGCCGCGCCATCCGTCCCGGCGATATCATGGTGCTGGTGCGCCGGCGCACCGGATTTGTCGAGGAACTTGTCCGGCAATTGAAGAAACTGAAGATTGCCGTGGCCGGTGTGGACCGCATGATCCTCAGCGAGCAATTGGCGATCATGGATTTGATGGCCTTGGGACAGGTCCTATTGCTTCCCGAGGACGATCTGACTTTGGCCACCGTGCTCAAGGGCCCCTTAATCGGATTATCCGAGGATGAACTGTTCAAGCTGGCCTACGACCGTGGCGAAAAACGTCTCTGGGACGCTCTCTCGGCCCATGCCGGCGCCGAAGACCGCTTCGGCGCGGCCCACAAGCTGCTCGCGGCGCTCATGGCCAAGACCGATTACCTGACGCCCGCCGAGCTTTTCGGACACATTCTGGTGGCGCTTGACGGACGGCGGAAGCTGCTGATTCGCCTGGGCGCCGATGCCGACGACCCGATCGATGAGTTCATGAATTTGGCGCTGGCCTATCAATCGTCGCATCCGCCGTCGCTGCAAGGCTTCCTGCATTGGATGGCGGCGGGCGACACCGAAATCAAGCGCGACCTTGAGCAAAGCGGCGGCGACGCCGTGCGCGTAATCACCGTGCATGGCGCCAAGGGACTCGAAGCCCCGATCGTGTTCCTGCCGGACACGGCGCAAGTTCCCTCGATGCGCAACCCGCTGCTGTGGAGCGACGACGCGACCCCGCTGCTCCTGTGGTCGGCCAAGGCCGCGGATCTTGATCCCGTGAGCGCGCGTATCCGCAATGCCGCGGAACTGGCCCAGGAGCGCGAGCATCATCGGTTGTTGTACGTGGCCATGACCCGGGCCCGGGATCGGCTCTATATCTGCGGCTGGCAGACAAAACGGCCGTCGCGGCTTGAGGCCACCTGGTACGGCCTGACCAAGGCCGCCATCCAATCCCTGCCGCAAACCCAAAGCCTCACCGTCGCTTTGCCCGAAGGCGTCATCCTGCGGCTGGCTTCGAAGCAGGAAGCGAAACTTCCGGGAACGCGGCCGGCAAAAGACTTTGCCGCCGCCGCGTCCTTGCCGCCGTGGACGGGCGTTGCGCCCGCGCCGGAACGCTCGCCGCCGCGGCCCCTGGCGCCATCGCAAGCCATCGCCGACCCGGCCGTGCTCTCGCCGCTCAAGGACGACGGCAGGCACCGCTACCAGCGCGGGATCATCATCCACCGCCTGCTGCAAAGCCTGCCGGAGATTCCCAAGCCGCGCCGGCGCGCCGCCGCGGAAGCTTTCGTCACCCGCCCGGCCTGGGGCCTGGACCCGGACGCCGGCGCGGCGATGGTCGCCGAGACCCTGGCGGTTCTCGACAACCCGGCCTTCGCGCCGCTGTTCGCGCCCGGCAGTCGCGCCGAAGTCTCACTCACCGGCCTCGTCGGCGCGCACGTCATTGCCGGTCAGGTCGACCGCCTCGCCGTAACGGCGAGCGAAGTTTGGATCATCGACTACAAGACCAATCGCCCGCCGCCCGTGGACAAGGCCAAGGTCGCTTCGGCCTACGTCATCCAGATGGCCAACTACCGCGCGGCGCTTCAGGCGATCTATCCCAGCCACAATGTGCGCTGTGTACTCTTGTGGACCGATGGACCGTTCACCATGGAGTTGGACCCAGCGCAGATGGAGGCCACCTTGCGCCAGACTGGCCTCCTTTAAGACCCCACTTGCTCTAACCGCTCGCGGCCTTCAGGATTGTGCCATGGATGATACGCGCCACCCCGCCAATGCCGCGACCGCGGCCGACTACCGTCTCGGCGTCGGCGGCGTGATGCTGCGCGAGGCTTGGTATTACGCGCTGCCAGCTAAGGCGTTAAAGCGCGGTCGGATGCTCCACCGCACCCTGCTGGGCGAGCCGGTGCTGATCGGTCGCGCCGCCGATGACCAGGTCTTCGCCATGCGCGACACCTGTCCACACCAGGGGACCCTGCTGTCCAAGGGCAAGTTCGACGGCCGTGAAGTCGCGTGTCCTTACCACGGCTGGCGCTTCGCGACCGACGGCCGCTGCACATCGATTCCCTCGCAGACCGCCGACCAGAAACCACAACCCCAGGACATTCGCGCGACGACCTATGCCGTCGCCGAGCGTCAGGGCAATATCTGGGTCTTTATGGGGACAGCCGAGACATCCATGCCGCCGGTGCCGGAAGTTCCCAGCATCGGCCACCGCCTGCAACTCCACGTCTCGATGACCTTCGCCTGCAATATCGACCTGGCGGTGGCCGGACTCATGGATCCCGCCCACGGCGCCTTCGTGCATCGCTCGGCGCTCTGGCGCAAAGAAGGCAGCATTCACGAGAAGCACAAGGCGTTCTCGCCGTTGCCTTTGAGCGAAGGCCTGGGCTGGCGCATGGACCGGCATAGGGCGTCGCGCAACTCGCGCGCCTATCGGCTATTCTTGGGCGGATCGCCGGAAACCGAGATTTCTTACCGCCTGCCGTCGGTGCGCATCGAACACGCGCGCACGGCCAAATATAATTACTGCGGGCTGACCGCTTGTACGCCGGTCGACGCCGACCGCACCGAGGTTCATCACGCGATGTACTGGGACGTGCCGGGCGGCGCGCTCTTGCGCGCCATCATGCGCCCCTTCGCCCGGCGTTTCCTCGATCAGGACCGCCGCGCGGTCATGGCCATGGTTGAAGGCCTCGCCTTCGACCCACCCACGATGCTCGTTCAGGACGCCGATGCCCAGACCCGCTGGTATTACCGCCTGAAACGCGAGGCCCTGACCGCCCAGGCCGAAGGCCGCCCGCCGCGCAACCCGATCGCGCCCGTGACCTTACGCTGGCGGAGCTAAACCGGCATCGTGGGGTGAATTCGGAGTAGATTTATCCGAGGGAACATCCGGGCGCAGACGGCATTTCTCCAATGCTTGACGCTTCGGCTCCCCCTACCTAGATTTGACTCCACCCAGCGGCGCATCGGCTCGCACGACGGCGCGCACACCCTTTATAAGGACGGCATCATGAAACAAGTATCGGACCAATCCTTCGAAGCGGACGTCCTCAAGGCCGAAGGTCCGGTCCTGGTGGACTTCTGGGCGGAGTGGTGCGGACCATGCAAACAAATCGCCCCGTCGCTCGAAAAGCTTGCCGCGGAGATGGGCGGCAAAGTCACCTTCACCAAGATCAATATCGACGACAATCCGCAGACCCCGACCCAATACGGCGTGCGCGGGATTCCCACCCTAATGATCTTCAAGGATGGCCAAGTCGCGGCCACCAAGGTCGGCGCCCTGCCCGAAAGCAAGTTGAAGGAATGGCTGCAGCAGTCGATCTAACCGGCTGCGGCTTAGGGACACTCTGAATAAGTCATCGACACGCCAGGGTCCTTGTGATTCTTAGTCTGATGCGGGTGTGAAGCAAAGGAATTGCTCCTATGAAGCAGCTGACTTTGGCGGTGGCGGGTTTCGAGCGGTACGCGAAGACGACGCGGCGCGC
>CAMDRB010000010.1 GCA_945906455.1 Caenispirillum bisanense | reverse complement strand
CGATCTATCGAGGACCTCAAAGCCGCTATTCACAGATTCCTCGCCGAGATCAACGCCAAGCCAAAACCCTTTACCTGGACCAAAGACCCAAACAAAATCATCGCCGCAGTCAAACGCGGGCACCAAGTGTTAGATTCGATCCACTAGTGTCGGAAGGTTCACGGCCGCGTTTGCCTTGGGGCCTGCGGCTCGCACCGCTGGTGGCCGATCCGGCGCCGATCTTTCCGCTCCTGGAGGCGTTGAAAGACGATCCGTCGGAATATGTACGTCGCTCGGTCGCCAACAGTCTGAACGACATCGCCAAAGATCATCCCGACCTGGTGGCAGGCCTGGCGGCGCGCTGGCTCAAGGGCGCTTCGAACCCGCGCGCCCGGCTGGTGCGCCACGCCTGCCGCAGCCTGATCAAGGCCGGGCACGTGAAAACCCTCACGGCCCTCGGGTATGCCGCACGCCCGAAGATCAAGCTCATCGGCTTTGCTCTGGCAATGCCGCGGGTACGTTATGGCACCCACGCCGTGTTCGCCGTCGAGCTTCTAGGAATGGGCGCGGAGCCGCAAGAGATTGTGCTCGATTACGTCATTCATCACCGCAAGAAGAACGGCGGAACAACAGCCAAAGTCTTCAAGTGGCGAACTCTCACGCTCAAGCCGAAGCAAGCGCTGAAACTGGAGCGTCGCCACCCTATCCGCCCGATCACCACGCGCGTTTATTATCCCGGACGGCACCGGGTCGAAGTGCTGATCAACGGCAGAGCCTGTGCCGGCGCGGATTTCGAATTGGTGATGTAGCCCAGGCCTAAACCGTCGGGACTACCAACTGGACACGATCGTCGCCTTCATTGAGGGCGTTGACCGTGCGCATGTGGTCCTCCCAATTGTCGGCAAACTCGCCGAGCGCCTGGACAAGAAGCCCATCCATCGGCTTGCCCATGCTTCGAGCCAGGGTCTTCAATCGGCCTTCAAGGGCGGGTGTTACCTGGACGCTGAGGACGCCGGACGGCCTTTTGACGGGCGAATTTTTGGTGGCCGACTTTTTTGCCGAGCGTTTCTTTATGCGTGGCTTTTTGCCGCCCGCCTTTTTTACGGTTCTTTTCGCCGCGGGTTTTTTGGCCGCCTTCTTCTTCGCCATCGTCGCTCCTAAAATTTGTGCGCCCTTAAACCGCCGTATTCCTCGTGCAAAAGCCATCATATGGGGCCGGGCGAACAGATGCTACATCACCACCATGACTAAAGCGAAGCGGCGCGAGCCGGTGCCAGATCCACTGCCAAATCAGCCGCCCAGCAAGGCCGACGCGGGTCAAGGGGTGCGTCGGCGGATCGCTTTCCGGGCGGCGGCGCTTTTCGCCAACTTGCTTTCGCTGCTGGTTTGGTTCGGGCTCGTTGCCGGCGCTGTCGTGGTTTTTTTCGTTGTTGAGCTGCCGACGATCGACGAGGCCGTGCTCACGCGGCGCCCCAATATCAAGCTGGTCGATGCCGCTGGCGCGGAAGTCGCCAACTTTGGCGATATTTACGGCGCCGCAATTAACCTGAAGGCCCTGCCGCCCCATGTTCCCGCCGCCGTCATTGCGGTGGAGGACCGGCGCTTTTACCGCCACCCCGGCATCGACGCCCGTGCTTTGCTCCGCGCCTTGATCCAGGACCTCAAGGCCGGCGCCATGGTTCAGGGCGGCTCGACCATCACCCAACAAGTCGCCAAGAACCTGTTTCTGACGCCCGAGCGCACCATCGCCCGCAAGATCAAGGAGGCCTTGCTGGCGATCAAGCTGGAGAATCAGTTCACCAAGGACGAGATTCTCGCGCTTTACATGAACCGGGTGTATTTCGGCAGCGGCGTTTACGGTTTCGAGGCCGCGGCGGAAAAGTTTTTCGACCGTCCCGCCAAGGAGCTAACGGTATTTCAGGCGGCGGTGTTGGCGGGCCTTCTAAAGGCGCCCGCCCACTACAATCCCGTCCGCGAGCCCGATCGCGCCAAGGATCGCGCCGTGATCGTGCTTTCCGCCATGGTCCAAACCGGTGCTCTGACCCCCGAACAGTCGGCCGCCGCAATTAAGGGCGCCGACCACGCCCTTAAGGCCGTGCCGAGCCCCGCGCCTGGTGCGCGCTACTTCGCCGATTGGGTACTGGCCCAGGTCGAACCCTACGTCGGCGCCGTCGACCGCGACCTCGTCGTCCGCACGACCCTCGACGCCCGGCTCCAGGCCGAGGCAGAGGCGGCGCTCGTGAAACAGCTTGATGAGTCCGGCGCAAAGCTCGACGTGGAACAGGGGGCGGTTGTCGTGCTTGGCCCCGACGGCGCCGTTCGCGCCCTGGTCGGGGGCCGGAATTACGTAGGTAGCCAGTTCAATCGCGCGACTCAGGCCCTTCGCCAACCCGGCTCGGCCTTCAAGCCCTTTGTTTATCTGGCCGGCGTCGAGGCCGGTTATGGGCTCGAAGACATGATCGACGACACTCCCCTCAAGATCGGCAAATGGTCGCCGCAGAACTTCTCCGGCACTTACGAAGGTCCGGTTACCTATGAGACGGCCTTTGCCAAGTCGATCAATACGGCCGCGGTACGAATCGCCCAGTCCGTGGGTCCGAAAGCGGTCGTAGCCGTGGCCCACCGCCTCGGTATTACCGAAGAACTTAAGCCGGAGCTGTCGTTGGCCTTGGGCTCGGCGGAAGTGACCTTGCTGGAACTAACCGGTTCCTATGCGCCCTTCGCCAACGGCGGCACGGCTGTTCTACCCTACGGTATCGAGATCATCACCGATCGCGACGGGACGCTGCTTTACGCTCGGGAAGGCGGTGGTTTCGGTCAGGTCATGACACCCGAGGCCCTGGCGGTCATGAACCGCATGATGTCCGAGGTGATTTCTCGCGGCACCGGCACCCCGGCCGCCTTCGGATTCCCGGCGGCCGGCAAAACCGGCACCAGCTCCGATTTCCGCGACGCCTGGTTCGTGGGCTTTACCGCCGACTATGTAACCGGCGTATGGGTTGGCAATGATTTCGGGGCTGGAATGAAAAATGTCACCGGCGGCGGCTTGCCCGCACAAATCTGGCGCGATGTTATGGTCGCCGCCCACGTCGGACGTGGACCGCGGGATCTCCCCGGGACCCAACCCGTGCCCGCGCCCGATTTGATCGGGCGTTTTTGGCAAGCCCTCACCGGCGATTGAGCCCTCGCCGCGTCGCGAGGACCCCGGTTTCGTCCGCCAAACCGCCGGCAATCAGGGTGTAATTATACCGTAACGTTTCCTCTGGGTTGTAAATTACGCATTTTTTTTGGAATATAATTACCTAACGCCGGCTTGATCCGCACGAACCGCGGCTTATGGCCAGGTTACCGCCCGGCCTAGGTAAGAAACTGATATTTCATCATAAATTTCCAGGTATTGTGTAGACTGCACCCTCAACGATCTAGGGATTGAGGCTCAGCGCGAGTGATCATGATCCGTTAGGCTAAAAATACGCAATAATTGATCAAAATACCCCCAAATCTGCACAATTTTATTTTTGTTGCCACCTAGGCGCCTCCTTCCCCAATAATCCGCGCGCCATAAGGGCCGTTGCGGAGACGGCGGTCCACCCCGGGGCGAAGGATATCGCCCGTACGATCGGGAGCAGCTTTCCTGATCGTAAATAAACCGGACAAGAACGGCAGGCATCCGGGCATCGAGCACAGGGAACACTCGTTCTGAAACCAGGCACTGAGATCCTGGGGAGTGGTTGCGTGTCCGATGTTGATTATGGCCAAGGAAACGAAAAAAATGAACTTCCTCGATTCGTCCATCCTGCCGCCGATCTTCACGGCGCTGCTCGCGCGCGCGATCCTTAGCCGTCTGGCGCCGCTCGCTGTGGGCGCCGCCCTGGTCATGACCCAAGCCCTTCCCGCCCGCGCCGTAGATATCCCTTCCGATTTCCCGATCGATTTTTCCAGCATCGTGGTCTCCAAGGACGAGCTCGTTTGCCTTGCGCTTAACGATTATTGGGAAGCGCGCAGCGAGACCCTGGCTGGCCGCATTGCTGTCGCCCGAGTCGTGCTCAACCGCGCCATGGACCCGCGCTTTCCTTCCAACCTCTGCGATGTGGTCAAACAGAATAAGACCCAGGGCCTGCCGCACCGCTGCCAGTTCTCATGGTATTGCGATGCCAGGGCCGATGTGCCCTACGAGGCTGATCAATGGCGCACATCGCTCAGGGTCGCGACGGCGGTGCTGCAGGTGGATTCCTCGATCCCAGATCCCACCGGCGGAGCGCTCTGGTATCACGCCGATTTCACGCGTCCGTCGTGGTCCGCCGAATACGAGACCACCATCATCATCGGTTCACACGTCTTCTACCGCGAGCCCGATACTCAGCGGGGAAAGGCGCCGGTGGAGCGCAAACCGTTCATCTACCGCATGAACGCTTTCGCCGAGCACGTTGCCCAGCAAAATGCGCGCAACAAGGCTCGGAGTTATGCGGCGGCCGACGGTGCGCCGTCACCCGTAGCGGTGCAACGCGGCCCCGCTCCGACGCAGCCATTCTCGCGCTGAAGCCCAGTCCAAGTTCGCTCCTAAAAAATTCCCGGGAGATTCGTTCAGCAGGTGAGCGTCCAGCAGGCGCGCGTCCAGCAGGTGCGCGACCGTGCGCCAGAATCCCGGACCGTGGTTCATGTGCTTGAGGTGGGCGACCTCGTGGGCCGCGACATAAGTCAGTACCGAAGCGGGCGCCAGAATCAGGCGCCAGGAAAACGAAAGCTTGCCGTCGCGGCTGCAGCTTCCCCAGCGCGAGCGGGTATCGCGCACTGAAACACGCGGCATCTTCACATCGAGTGCCCGCGCCATGGCGTAAACCGGCGGGGTCAGGGCGCTGCGGGCCTCGGCCTTCAGCCAGTCGCGCAAACGTCGCGGGAGATGCTCGGGGCGGCCGGCGACGACGATCACCGGCTGGCCTTCACTGTCTTCGCGCCAGACACTGCCGCGCGCGGTAAACGCGCGCGATTCATCGGGAGGCGGCCTTTCGCCGCCGCGCGCGGTAAACGCACGCGATTCATCGAGAGGCGGCCTATCGCCGCCGGCTTTAGCCCGGAAGCGAACCACGTGCTCCTGCCCGCGAAACGGAATCATCGCCCCATCGGAAAAGACAACTCGCGCGGGCAGCGCCTCGATATGCTTAGAAATCCAGCCTTGCCGGCTGGTAACAAAGGCCGCCACAGCCCGGTCGCTGACTCGAGGTGGGCGCACGAGGACCACGCAACCGTTGAAAGGATCGACACGCAGGCTGACACGGCGCGCGCGCGGGTTGTTCTGAACCGTAACCCGTAGGGCCAGTGCGGGATTATCCAGGGCGCCGGCGAGGCTTGTTTCGGCCAGAAGCAAAGCCGCCTTCGCTTTCTCAGGGTCCTTCATCACGGCCTCGGCGCGAGGACATGCTCTTGCAAGGGGCCGGCGTCCCGTTCCGAGATGCAACGGCCCTGGACCGATACGCCCGCCTGGTGGACGCCGTTTGGACTACCACCGCGTAAGGGATGCCAAAGCGGAAGGTCTTTGCCATCCTTCACCAAACGGTAGGCGCAGGTCTCCGGTAGCCAGTCGATCTCAGCCAGTGCGTCAGGCGTAAGCACCACACAATCGGGCACCAGCGCCTTGCGGCGGGGATAGTTGGTGCAGCGGCAGCTCGAAGTGTCGAGCAGCCTACAGGCCACGTTGGTTTGACGCAGGACCCCGGTCGCTTCGCGAATCTTATGGAGGCAGCATTTCCCGCAACCGTCACAGAGACTTTCCCATTCCTCGGCGCTCATCTCGCCGAGGGTCTTGCTCCGCCAGAATTCCGCCGGCGGTAATGTCATGGGGCCAACTGCGCGAGGCGGCGGGCAATTTCTTCGGCGGTGGCTTCCTTCTGGAAATGCGCGAGATAGCGACCGTCGCGGTCCATGAGATAGAGATACCCGGTGTGGCTCACCGTATAGTCGCCGGTGTCCTTGCCTTCAGCGTCCTTGAGCGGCGCTTTGGCGGCGTAAACGCGATAGCTTTGGGTGGCGACGCGCGTCTGATCCACGGTCCCGGTCAGGGCCATGAAGCGCGGATGAAAATTCGCGATGTACGCGCCCAGGACCTCAGGCGTGTCGCGCTCGGGATCGACGGAAATAAAAACCGGTTGAACTTTGTCGGCCGCGGGACCCGCCAGCTCAAGGGCCTGGGTGACAAGCTGCAACTCCAGCGGACATATGTCCGGGCAGCGCGTGAAGCCGAAGAACACCAGGCTGTAGCGGCCCTTGAGATCGGCATCGGTAACCGTCTTGCCCGTGCTGTCGACGAGCGTGAAGGGGCCGCCGATCGCAACCGTGCCGGTGGCGCCGGGCGTGGCCCCGTTCGTGAATTGTTGTAAGGGCGAGCCCGGTAAGTAAAGGGCAAGTACCAGCACCATCGAGGAAAGCATTATCAACGCAACGGCGATGCGTTTGGGCATGGGCTGGCCCTACACTGCCTTGAAATTCGCCCCGATCCGCACCCCTACTTGAGGGCCTCGAGCCGGCGTTCGATATCGGCCTTGAGCGGCGAATCAGCGGGCATTGCCTCTTTCGCCTGGTTCAAAAGCGTGCGCGCGCCCGGCTTGTCGCCGACTTTGGCGCGCCCGAGCCCCGAGACGTAAAGCGCTTCGGGTTGCTTCGGATTGATCTTCAGAATGGCGATCGCCGCCTCGGTCACGCTCGGCGGCAGGGCGCCCATGGATTCCGGATCGACCGTGGTCATCAGCGAGGCCATGTATTGCAATTTCGGCTCGACATCGCCGGGCTTCAGGGCGCTGGCCTTGTCATAGGCGCTCTTCGCACCATCGTAATTCTTCAAGACGGTGTACGAGCGGCCCAGCATCAGCCAGCCGTTATAATCATCGGGGCTTTTCTCAAGCCGCGCGGCTAGGCCCGCGACCATTTCCTCAACCTGCTTCGCCGCTTCCGGCGACATCTGGCCGGGGGCGCTGGGAGCGGTGGGACGAATTGCCACGGCCATAGGCGGGGCCGAGGCTTGCACGCGCGCCAGCGCCAGTTCCTCAGGGGCGACAAAATCAATCGCGTGTTTCGGAAGGATGGTCGAGGTCTCGAGCTTGGCCTCTTTCGCGACCCCGGCCATCTGCTCGTTCACCATGCCGAGCCACGGTGCATCGGCCGGAGCGGTCGCCGTCAATTCCTTCCAAACCGCGATGGCATCCTTCGGCTGTAGTTTGTCGACGTGTTCCAGGCCCAAATAGAAGCGTGATCGGAACTCGCTTCGGTCAAGACTCAAGGCTTTGACGAAGGCATCGTGCGCCTCTTTATTCACGCGACCGTCTGCGCCGAAAACGATGGCCTCGCCGTAGCTTGAGAAGTTGAAGGCATCGGGTTCAAGGGCCAGCACCTGTCTATAGGTGGTCACGGCATCGGCAAAACGCCCGATCCGGGTATAGGTGCGGGCCAGCAACGCGACGGCCTCGATGTCGTTCGGGGTTTTTGCGACCTTCGCGGCCAATTGTTCGACCATCTTATCGATTTCCGCGGCGCCGCCTCTGGCTTCAGCCGCGGCAAGGTCGGGCGTGCCGACCCGCATATAAAGCCCTGCCGCCAGTACAGGTACCGCGATCGCAACTGCGATCACCGCCAGCTTCCGCCGGGGGGCCATCTCGGACGAGGACGGCGCGGCCGGAGCCCGGCCCGCTGCCAAGATGCGCCGCTGAATTTCGAGCCGCGCGGCGTCGGCTTCGGTGGCATTCAGCACGCCGCGGGCCAAATCGCGATCCACTTCCAAAAGCTGGTCCTGGAAGACCGTCAGATCGTAAGCCGCCCGGTCCTCGGCGACGGTTGATTTTGTAAGGAGCGGCCACAGCAGGGCGGCCGTAGCGGCCAGCGCGATCAGCGCGAACATCAACCAGATCATGGGGTTCTTTCTCCGTGCTCGATGAGGGATGCGATGGTTGCTTGTTCTTCGGGTGTCAGCGGGTCTGGATTCTTGCCGCCCTTGCGCAGGCGGCTGGCGACAACGAAGCCGCCGGCGAGCAGGATCACAAAGGGGCCGATCCAAAGCGCCAGCGTGCTGTTCATGAACCGCGGGCGAAGGCGCACGTAATCGCCGTAGCGGCTGACCATGTAGGCGATAATTTGATCGTCGTTTTCACCGGCTTGTAGGCGCTCGCGCACAAGGATGCGCATGTCGCGTGCGATCTGGGCACCGGACTCGTCGATGGTTTCGTTCTGGCACTGGACGCAGCGAAGTTCTTTGCTGATGGCGCGCGCGCGGACTTCCAGCGCGGGATCTTTCAGCATTTCCTGCGGCTCGACGGCCCATGCAGGGGCCGAGACGCAAAGCGCGGCTATTAGGATGGCGAACGTTTTCATTTCTTGAGCTGCTCGATCAGCGGCTTAATCTTGTTGCGCCAATCTTCCGCCGTGATCGGCCCGGTCTGCTTGTAGCGGATGATGCCTTGCTTATCGACCAGGAAGGTCTCGGGCGCCGCGACTACGCCGAAGGCAATGGCGGCCTTGCTGCGCGGGTCCTGGCCGATTTTGGCGTAAGGATCACCGCGCTCGGCCAGCCAGGCGAGGCTGCGGTCGGGCTCGTCGCGCCAGGCGATGCCGTGAATCGGTACCTCGCCGCTGGCAGCAATATCGAGCAGTACCGGGTGCTCCACCAGACAGGCGATGCACCACGAACCCCAGACATTGATCAGGCTTACTTCACCCTTCAAGTCGTCGCTCTTCAATGACGTGCCCCGACCTGGCAGTGGCGCCAGATCGAAGGACGGCAGCGGTGTATCCAGCAGCACCGTCGGGATCACGTTCGGATTAAGTCCCTGCTCGACGTCGACCAGGCGCTTTGTGAAAACGCCGCCCAACGCCAGAATCAGTACCAGCGGCAGCAGGTAAGGCCAGCGCCGGACCAACGGTGTGGCTTGCGATGCATCCTGGCCGGACATGCTCACTCCGCGGCCGCCGTCTGGGGTACTGAAGCGGTCACCGTCGGCGCTGCCCGGCGGGGTGCGCCGACGCGGTGTTTGCGGTCGGTCAGCGACACTAAGCCGCCCAAGGCCATAAGCAGCACGCCGTACCACAGGAACGGCACCAGCGGCTGATAGTAGTACCGCGTGACAAACGCCCCCTCGGCCCCTTGCGCCTCACCGATCGCGACGTAGAGGTCGGCGAAGAAGGTCGTGTGGATCGACGTAAAAGTGGTTTGCTGGGGCGGCTGTTTATAAGAACGCAGCTCGGGGTGCAGTGTGGCAATCTCGCGCCCGTTCCTCGAAACCACGATGGTCGCCTGGCCGGCGTCGTAGTTCGGGCCCTTGACCATGTTCACGCCCGAGAACGCCATGGTGTAGCCGGCGATCTCGACGGTTTGGCCCGGTGACTGGGTCTGGATGCGCTCCTGCTTCCAGGCCGCGGCGCCACTGACGCCGGCGATCAGCACGGCCATGCCGATGTGGGCCATGGTCATGCCGTGTGCTGACCGCGGCAGATTGCTGATGCGTTGCCAGGTTCCGGCGCGCGTGATTTTCACGCGGTCAACCCATTCGCTCAAGCTTGCGACCGCGAGCCACGCCGCCATGGCCAGCCCGCCCGCACCGGCGATGTCCACCGCTCGCACGCCGTTGATGAGCAGGGACACGGCACCCATGGCGACGGCCGCCGCCGCCGCGAATTTCAAGCGCGACAGTGCGCCGGCAAGATCGCCGCGCTTCCACGCTAGCCGCGGTCCAATGGCCATGACGATGATCAACGGAATCATCAAGGGGACGAAGACGCCGTTAAAGTACGGCGGTCCCACCGAGATTTTGTTCTCGCTCAGGACTTCGGTGAAGAGCGGATAGAGCGTGCCCAGAAGCACCGTTGCGGCGGCGGTGCTAAGCAGAAGGTTGTTGATGAGCAATCCGCCTTCGCGCGAGATCGGCGCGAACAATCCGCCGCCCTCCATCTGGGGCGCGCGCACCGCATAAAGAATGAGGGATCCGCCGATGGCAACAGCCAGAAGAACAAGGATGAAAATGCCGCGTGTGGGATCAGAGGCAAACGAGTGCACCGAGGTCAGAAGGCCCGAGCGCACGATGAAGGTGCCAAGCAGCGCCAGCGAAAACGTGATGATGGCCAGCAGAATTGTCCAGCTCTTCAACGCTTCGCGTTTTTCGACGACGATTGCCGAATGCAAGAGCGCTGTTCCCGTGAGCCAAGGAATGAACGACGCATTTTCAACCGGATCCCAGTACCACCAACCACCCCAGCCCAAGGTGTAATAGGCCCACCAGCTGCCAAGCCCGATGCCCGTAGTCAGAAACATCCAAGCCGCGAGGGTCCAGGGCCGCACCCAGCGGGCCCAGGCGGCATCGACGCGGCCTTCGATCAGGGCCGCCACCGCGAACGAGAAGGCCATCGAGAAGCCGACGTAGCCCATGTAGAGAATCGGCGGATGCATGGCGAGCCCGGGATCCTGGAGCGCGGGGTTTAGGCCCATGCCTTCTTCCGGCGCCGGCAGGATGCGCAGGAAGGGGTTGGAGGTGAACAGAAGGAAGGCGAGGAATCCCACGCCGATCATGCCCTGCACGGCGAGTGCCCGGGCCCTCAAGGCCGGCGGCAGATTCCCGCCGAAGACGGCGACGCTGGCGCCGAAAATTGCCAGGATGCTGACCCACAGCACCAGCGAGCCCTCATGGTTACCCCAGACACCGCTGATCTTGTAGAGCAGCGGTTTGGCGGTGTGCGAATGTTGGTAGGCCAAGGTCACCGAGAAGTCCGACAC
This sequence comes from Caenispirillum bisanense, assembly GCA_945906455.1. GTDB lineage: Bacteria > Pseudomonadota > Alphaproteobacteria > Rhodospirillales > Rhodospirillaceae > SHVO01. Next base: position 24,799 of record CAMDRB010000010.1, on the reverse strand, counting down.
CAGGAAGGCGTGAATCAAGGTCGCGAAGGCCGTCAGGATGAGCGCCAATTGCACCAGGGCCGCCGGGCTGGCCACGGCCATCCAGGCGGCGTTATTTCGTGACGCCCCGACCAGGGGAACAACCGATTGAATCAGCGCCACCACCAGGGCGAGGGCGAGGGCGAAATGGCCGATTTCTATGATCATCGAGGAACCTAAGGGTTGGGTGTATTTGGGCTCGCCGGCGCCGTCGATGTTGGCTTCAGGTCGGTTGTCGGCATTCCGCCGGCTTTCCCCTCACCCTCATTCCAACGCCCACTTTTCTTCAGGGCGTCTGCGACCTCGCGCGGCATGTAATTTTCGTCGTGTTTGGCAAGAACCTCGCGGGCGACAAATACGCCGCCCGGTCCCATGCTGCCCTCGGCGATAACGCCCTGGCCCTCGCGGAACAGATCCGGCAGGAGGCCGCGGTATTGAACCTTCAGGGTCGCATTCATATCGGTCACGGCAAAGCTGATGTCTTCGCCGTTCTTGACGACGCTGCCGGCCTCGATCAGGCCGCCAATGCGGATGCGCTGTTCGGGTGCCAGCTGACGCGTCGCCACCTCGGTGGGGCTGAAGAAAAACACGATGTTGTCTTGAAAGGCCGTCAGCACCAGCGCGGTGCCGACGCCCAGACCCAAAAGGCCGAGCATGACGAAATAGATGCGACGTTTTTTGCGGGTCATAACGAGCTTTCCCCTCCACGCCGTGCACTGCGCAAGGCCTCGAACTCGCGTTCGCGGGTCTTCAGATCGCGCAGGGTGAAGAAGAGAATCCCGCCCAACGCCACAGCCGCAAGTCCGTAGGCCGGCCAAACCCAAGCCGCGTATCCGCCCATGTCGAGATATTTCAGGATTGCGTCCATGGTCATTACTCCGCCGGCTGCGCGGCTTGATTGACGGCCACCTGGCTCATGCGGGCATTGCGGATTTTCGCCGCCAGAAGTTCGCTGCGTAACCGCAGGACTAGCACAGCCACGTAGTAACTTGTGAAGGCGCCCAGCATTAGAAACAGCGGCAGCAAAATGGAACCGTCGACCGTAAAGCCCGTCATCTTGATAATCGACGGTTGGTGCAGCGTGTTCCACCACTCGACGGAGAAATGAATGATCGGCAGGTTCACCGAGCCGACCAGCGCGAGGATGGCCGCGGCCTTGTCGCCGCGTTCGGAATCTTCGAAGGCATCGCCCAGCGCCAGATAGCCGAGATAAAGGAAAAAGAGAATCAAGGTCGACGTCAGCCGCGCGTCCCACACCCAAAAGGTGCCCCACATGGGCTGACCCCAAAGCATGCCAGTGAGCAACGTAAGCGCCGCGAAGCTCGCCCCCATAGGCGCCGAAGCTTTCGCGACCAGGTTGGCCATGGGATGCCGCCAGATCAGGAAAGCGGCGCTACCGCCGGCCATGGCGCTGTAGACCACCATCATCATCCATGCCGACGATACGTGGATGTAGAAAATCCTGACCGTTTCGCCTTGCTGGTAGTCGGGGGGTGAGGTGACCAGGGCAACCGGCAGACCGACCAAGAACAGAATGGCGCTCAGGCCCGCCGCCCAGGGGTAGATGGCGTTGGCAATGCGCATGAACTGCGTTGGGTTGGCGAACCGGTGCATCGTTTTTCCTTAACGGAGCCGATGGTTTATCTCGGGGGCCCCAAACCTTCCACAGGAAACAGCCACGCTAGCTCGTATAGCTCCTAATATAGGCGCCAGGCGGGCAAATCCGAGCCCAATTCCCCGCGCTTTCGCGTACCAGCCGTGTAACACGGACATTTAACCGAAGATTGTATTCATAACGTGAATCCCCAATCGAAATGGGGACAGCTCTATTCCACGGCCTGGCGCAAGGCGGCCGCCGTGGCCCAGGGGCTAAAGGTCAAGGCCAGCACCATGAATCCCGCGAGCACCGAAAGCATCGGGGTACTGGCCCGCCCGATCAGGGCGGCTTCCACGGCGGCTGTGCCGAAGATCAGCACCGGGATGTAAAGCGGCAAAACCAGCAGTGACAAAAGCACTCCGCCCCGGCGTGTGCCGAGCACCAAGGCCGCGCCTACCGCGCCCACCAGGCTAACGGTCGGTGTGCCCAGCAGCAGCGCGAAAACCAGCGGAACATAGCCGGCTATCGGCAGGTGCAAAGTCACGGCGAGAATGGGCGAAACGAGGATCAGCGGCACGCCTGTCGTCAGCCAGTGAGCGCAGACTTTAGCCAGTACCACCACCGGCAAGGGCGCGCCCGTCAAAACCAGTTGGTCGAGCGTTCCGTCTTCGAAGTCGACGGCAAAGATGCGGTCGAGCGACAGAAGCGCAGCGAGCAGCGCGGTCACCCACAACACGCCGCCGGCAATGCGGGCAAGCACGTTGGTTTCCGGACCGACGCCGAAAGGAAACAGCACCGTGGCAATGGCAAAAAAGGCGACCACCGTCAGGCTGTCGGCGCTTTGCCGTAGCGCAAGCCGCAGATCGCGTGCCAAGACCGTCGAAAACACGCTCATTGCTCGCTCCAGTGGGCGTCGTCGGTGGGGGCGAAATCCCCCAAATTCAAGGTCGAACCACCGTCCACAAAGGCCGCGCCATGGCTGGCGACGACCACCGCGCCGCCGCGCGCGCGGTGGGCGGCGATGGCGCGCGCGAGGGCGGCCAGCGAACTTTCGTCGAGAGCATTACCCGGCTCGTCCAACAGCCAAAGTGGCGCTGGCGCGACCACCAGACGGGCCAAAGCCAGACGGTGGCGCTGCCCGGCCGACAATAGCCGCGCCGGAAAGCCAGCCAAGCGGCGCAGATCAAAGGCATCCAAGGCATCGGTAATGACGGTATCGCGGCTCTCGCCACGCCAGAGCGACATCCAGAACCTGAGGTTCTCTGCCACCGTCAAAGCGGGTTTGATGGCGTCGAGGTGGCCGATGAAACGTAAGCGGCCGGCATGGGCATCGGGATCGTCGATGGCTCTGTTGTCCCAGGCCAATTGCCCGGCTACGGCGGCGGTCAGTCCCGCCATGAGGCGCAGCAAAGTGGTCTTGCCGCTGCCGTTGGCGCCGCGCAGCACCAGCGCCCCGCCCGGCGCGACAGTGAAAGCCAGCCCCGAAAATACCATCCGTCCGCCGCGGCGGCATGCCAGCCCCGCGCCGGAAAAGCTGCCCGCCTGGAAGTCACCCGCTTGAAACTCGCCAGTTCCGCCGTCCATGCGCCGAACCATACCAGCGCTCCGGACAATGGCCAAATATTTAAGTCAGACAATGGGTTGGGTACGCGTTCCGGCCACAGGACCCCTGGACTTTGGGTTGCGGATATGGCTGATTCAGCCGACAAACCGGAACCCAAACGGTCGCGGCAGGGGACGTCTCGCGTTCAGCTCCAGGACTACGCGTTCAAATCGGTCCGGTTCTGGCGTTCGTGATCTTCTCCCGACTGACCCAACACTTTAACGCCCAGCTGGTGAAGGAGCTCCCATGCCGCTCAGTGGTCACGACACCCTGAAGACCCGCCGCACGCTCGCCGTCGGTCCGAAAAGTTATGACTATTTCAGCTTGCCGGCGGCAGCGGAAAAGCTCGGCGACATCTCGCGTCTACCGTTTTCGCTGAAGGTGCTGCTCGAAAATCTCCTGCGTTACGAGGATGGCCGCACGGTCACCGTCGACCACGTCAAGTCATTGGCGGCTTGGCTCAAGACCAAGAAGTCCGACGATGAAATCGCTTATCGCCCGGCCCGCGTGCTGATGCAGGATTTTACCGGCGTGCCGGCTGTGGTCGATCTCGCCGCCATGCGCGAGGCGATCAAGGCGCTTGGAGGTGATCCGCAGAAGATCAATCCACTGTCGCCCGTGGACCTGGTCATCGATCACTCGGTGATGGTGGATGCCTACGCCAACGCAACTTCACTGCAGCAGAACATCGACTTGGAATTTGAACGCAACGGCGAACGCTATAAGTTTCTGCGCTGGGGTCAGTTGGGTTTTGCTAATTTTCGCGTCGTGCCGCCGGGCACCGGCATCTGCCACCAGGTCAACGTCGAGTATCTGGCGCAAGTTGTTTGGACCGGCGAAGAGAACGGCAAGACCTTGGCCTATCCCGACACCCTGGTTGGCACCGACAGTCATACCACCATGGTCAACGGCCTGGCCGTGCTGGGCTGGGGCGTCGGCGGCATCGAAGCCGAAGCCGCCATGCTCGGCCAGCCGACCCCCATGCTGATCCCCGAGGTAGTCGGCTTCAAGCTTACCGGCAGGCTGAAGGAGGGCATGACGGCAACCGACCTTGTGCTGACCGTCACGCAAATGCTGCGCAAGAAGGGTGTCGTCAATAAGTTCGTCGAATTCTTTGGGCCCGGGCTCAGCGACTTGTCGCTGACCGACCGCGCGACCATCGCCAACATGGCGCCGGAATACGGCGCCACCTGCGGCTTCTTCCCGATCGACAAAGAAGTCATCCGTTATCTCAGCTTCACCGGTCGTGATCCCGGCCGCGTGGCGCTGGTCGAAGCCTATGCCAAGGCGCAAGGTCTGTGGCGCGACGAAAGCACCCCCGATCCGGCCTTCACCGACACGCTGGAGCTCGATCTCGCCGCCGTCGAGCCGTCGCTGGCTGGACCAAAGCGGCCACAGGACCGCGTCTCGCTGTCCGCCGCTAGCAAGGAATTCGATAAGGCATTGAAGGAGGTCTTCAGCCACCCAGCCTCGGTTTCGTCGCCGATCGCCGGCCTCGCCGGCGTCGGCGCCAAGGCCACGCTCGAAGACGGCGACGTCGCCATTGCCGCCATCACGTCGTGCACCAATACATCCAATCCGTCGGTGTTGTTCGCAGCCGGTCTGCTCGCTCGCAAGGCGCGCGAGAAGGGCCTCACGCGCAAACCTTGGGTCAAGACCTCGCTAGCGCCCGGCTCGCAAGTGGTGACGGACTATCTCGACAAGGCGGGGCTCACGGCCGATCTCAATGCCCTGGGCTTCAACACCGTTGGCTACGGTTGCACGACCTGTATCGGCAACTCCGGGCCGCTCGACGACAATATTGCCAAGTCCATCGAAGCCGGCGACTTGGTTGTCACGGCGGTGTTGTCGGGCAATCGCAACTTCGAAGGCCGTATCAGCCCGCATATCAAGGCCAACTACCTGGCCTCGCCGCCGTTGGTCGTCGCCTACGCGCTGCTCGGCACCATGAGCAAGGACATTGTCACTGAATCGCTTGGGCCCGGGAAGGACGGCAAGCCGGTTTACCTGAAAGACATCTGGCCGACGGCCAAAGAAGTCGCCGAGTTCATCGAAAAGTTCCTGACGCGCGAGATGTTCAGCTCGCGTTACTCCGACGTTTTCAAGGGCCCGGCACCGTGGCAGGCCGTGAAAGCGGTCAAGAGCGAGACCTACGCCTGGGACAAGACCTCGACCTATGTCGCCAATCCACCCTACTTCGTCGGCATGACCGCCAAGCCCAAGCCCGTCACCGATATCGTCGGCGCGCGGCCCATGGCGATCCTGGGTGACTCAGTCACCACGGACCACATCTCGCCCGCGGGCTCCATCAAGAAAGACAGTCCCGCCGGCAAATACCTCATCGAACATGGCGTCGCACCGAAGGACTTCAACTCCTACGGCGCGCGGCGCGGCCACCACGAGGTCATGATGCGCGGCACCTTCGCCAATATCCGCATCAAGAACGAAATGGTGCCCGGCGTCGAAGGCGGCGTCACCAAGCATCACCCCTCAGGCGAAGTCATGCCGATCTATGACGCCGCCATGAAGTACCAGAAGGAAGGCACGCCGCTGGTCGTTGTCGCCGGCAAGGAATACGGCACTGGTTCGTCACGCGACTGGGCGGCCAAGGGCACCAACCTTCTCGGCGTTAAGGCCGTGATCGTCGAAACCTTCGAGCGCATCCACCGCTCGAACCTCGTCGGCATGGGCGTGTTGCCCTTGCAGTTCAAGGGCGATGCGACGCGCAAGACATTGAAACTCGACGGCACCGAGACCTTCGACATCAAGAATCTTCTGAACCTTAAGCCGCTCGGCGATGTCGACGTGACCATTCACCGCGTGGGCGGCAAGTCGGAGACCATCACCGTGCTCTGCCGCATCGATAATTCGGGAGAGCTCGACTATTACAAAAACGGCGGCGTACTACATTACGTGCTGCGCAGTTTGGTGGCTTAACGCCGCTCTTGGCGATAATCGACAAGCCCCACGCAGGATTTGCGTGGGGCTTGAGCGTTTTGGATTCTACATCAATCTATTGAACGGCCGCGAAAAACCGCCCCTGCCGAAAGCTGCCGAGCAGCTCCGGCAAATCCCACGCCGACACGGCAGGATCGCGCGAATACATGATGCGGTCCACGCGCCCGACCAAGTTCGCGGACGGCACGAAGCCGACGCCGCCATGCTCGGCCGATACGCGACTGTCGAGCGAATTGTCGCGGTTGTCGCCCATCATGAAATAGTGGCCTTGGGGCACGACGTATTCCGCCGTGTTGTCATGAAGCGCGCGGTCGGAATTCTCGACGATCTCGTGGGCTCGGCCGCCCGGCAGGGTTTCGACATATCGGCGCGACCGTCCGCCGGTGTTGGTCTCCCGACGCGGCACCAGCGTGCCGTTGATATAAAGCCTGCCGCCCTCGACCTTAACGCTGTCGCCGGGAAGTCCGATCAGGCGTTTAACGTAATTCTCCGATGGATCGCGCGGCAACTTGAACACAATCACATCGCCGCGCTCGGGCGGGCTCTCCAGCAGACGGCCTTTGGACGCCGGCAGTAGAAAATCGGGCACCGATCCGATCGGGGCCGAGTACTTGCTAAAGCCGTAGGCGTACTTGCCGGCAATCAGGGTGTCGCCGATAAGCAAGGTTGGAATCATCGAGCCGCTGGGGACGTTAAATGGCTCTGCCGCCACCGTTCGGACGACGAGCGCAAAACCAAGCGCGATAAAAACCGAACCGGCATCGCGCCATAAGTTCGCCGCCTGAAAGTTCGCCATTCTCACCCGCTCATTCTCAACTGCTCATACTCACCGAGAGCCGATGGCGACCAGTATATGGCCCCCGACCGGCTCCCGGCGCGGGGTTTGAGCGTCGATGACGTTTTTGTAATCACCGCTCGTTTGCCAAGCGCTGACTTTTCCGAGGCAATCCCCTTCTACGAGGCAAGGCCCTTCTCAAGAAAGGCCGAGAGTCGTTTGGCAAATGCTGCCGGATCGGGCACGGCTTCGCCCTCGACGATACGGGCTTGATCGAGCAAAAGATGAGCGGCGTCGGTAAGCGCGTCGCCGTCGACGCTTCCCAAGCGCTTAATCAGTGGGTGTTTAGGATTGATCTCCAGCACCTTTCGAATCGCCGGCCCGGCGCTCTCGCCATGCTGCTTCAGCATCCGCGCGAGGTGTAAGCTCATGCCGCCGGTATCGGCGACCAAGCACACCGGGCTGCCGGTGAGGCGGCTGGATATCCGCACGTCGGCGACGGCCTCGCCCAGGCTGGCTTTCAGCTTCTCGATCACTGCGTTGATCTCGTCCGCCTGCGGCTCGTCCTTACCGTCGCCGTTCTTTTCCTCGCCATTCTTTTCCTCGCCGCCCTTGATCGCCGAAAGGTCGGTGCCGGCCTCCGCAACCGACTTGAAGGCTTTCTTGTCGTAAGTGCCAACTGTCGGAACCCAGAATTCGTCGATCGGATCGGTGAGCAGCAGCACTTCGATGCCCTTGGCGAGGAAGCCCTCCACTTGTGGGCTGGCCTTTAACGCCAACGTGCTCTCGCCGGTAATATAATAGATCGCTTCCTGACCTTCCTTCATCCGGGCCGCATAGTCTTTTAAGCTGACAAGTCCGCCGGCTCCGGTGGAAGTGAACCGCGCAAGGTCCAAGAGCTCCTCGCGGCGTTCGAAATCCTCATAGAGACCTTCCTTGAACACGGCGCCGAAAGCCTCCCAGAACGCGGCGTAGTCCTCGGGCTTGCCGGCGCGGTCCTTCAAATCCTTGAGCAGGCGCTTGGCGATGCCGGCTTGGATCTTGCGCAATGTCGGATTGTTCTGCAGCATCTCGCGGCTGATGTTCAAGGGCAGGTCTGATGAGTCCACCACACCGCGCACAAACCGCAGATAACGCGGCATCAGTCCTTCCAACTGGTCGGAGATAAACACCCGGTTGACGTAAAGTTTTACGTGACCCTTGCGCTCCGGATGGAACAGATCGAAGGGCTTTTGTGTCGGAATGAACAACAGCGCCGTGTACTCGATGGCGCCTTCGGCATGATAGTGGAGCGTGTGCCACGGGTCGTCGAAGGCGTGGCCGACGTGATGGTAAAATTCCTTATACTGATCCGCCGTCACCTCGTTCTTGGCGCGCATCCACAGGGCCGAAGCGCTATTGAGCGTCTCGGGCTTCGCGTCGCTCTCCTCCTTATCGGCCTCATCTTTGATCGGGTCGAGAATGACCGGCAGCGCTATGTGATCCGAGTAGGTCTTGACGATTTGGCGCAGGCGCTGGGTCTCTAGGAACTCCTCGGCGTCGTTCTTCAAATGCAGCCTAATCCGGGTTCCGCGTGGTGCGGTGCCGACGTAGGCCGCCACCGTGAACGCGCCCTGGCCGTTGCTGCTCCAAATCCAGCCCTCGGCGTCGCCGGCTTTGCGCGAGATCACCTCGACTTGATCCGCGACCATGAACGCCGAATAGAAACCCACGCCAAACTGGCCGATGAGATTGACCTCCTTCGCCTTGCCGCCGTCGGGCTTTGATTCGCCCAGAGATTTGAGGAACTCCGCCGTGCCGGATTTGGCGATGGTTCCGAGGTTCGCGATCAGCTCGTCATGGTTCATACCGATGCCGTTGTCGCCGATGGTCAGGGTCTTCGAAGGTTTGTCGACGCCGATATGGATGGCAAAAGCGCCGGCTTCGCCCGCCTGGGCGCCTTCGAGCAGCTTGGAGTCGGTGAGTGCAGCGTAGCGCAACCTGTCGCAGGCATCGGAGGCGTTGGAAATCAATTCACGCAGGAAAATTTCGCGATTCGAATAGAGCGAGTGCACGACCAAGTCTAAGAGCTTGGCAACCTCCGCCTGGAATTCACGCGTTTCACTTTTCGGCGACTCGGCTGATTTCTTTTTCGTCATGACGTCCGATCCAATTTTCTATTCCGGCGCGACTTTTCTCCCGGCACCCCCTTGCGGGGGTGCCGTCGGCTGCAGATATGAGATGAAGGGTAGCTCTTGGCGAGGGGCGTCCGTTCGGCGCGCGGCTCAAATTTGCGCCAAACTTGACGCCCGTCAATTTTATTCAGAAATTTCCCCGCTGGAAATCGTCGCCGGCGCCGCAACGGGTGTTGCCATAGGGCCCCAATTGGGCCCATGATTATCTCCCGACGGTGAGGTTGTTCGATCACACGATCGCCGTTATGCCTTGCCGGGCGCCCGTTCAAACCAGCGGAGCCTTAAATGCAAATCCCCGTTCAAATCAGCTTTCACGGCGTCGACAAGTCCGACGCGGTGGAGACCCACATCCGCGATAAAGTCTCCAAGCTTGAACGTTACTTCGATCGAATCACCGGCTGCCGCGTCGTAGTCGGCAGGCATCACCACAGTCGCACGAACCTTTTGACCAAGGACCAGCCGTTTCACGTGTCGGTCGTTGTCGAGGTTCCGGGCGAGGAACTGGTGGTCAAACGCGACCCGAAAGACCCGGTTGTGCTGAAGGACCATCGCGACGTAAAGATCGCTGTGCGCGATGCTTTCTCGACCATGCAGCGGCGGCTGAAGGAATATGTTGATAAGCGCTGGCACGATGCCCGGCAGGCGCCCCAGCCCGATTTATCATAATTTGTAGCCGCAACGATCCCTGACGAGGCAGCGGCCATGCCGCTGATCCCCGGTTGATGACTAATTTGCCCGCATTCGGCGGCGGTAGTGGCCCTGTCGTCACCGCCGTGCTTGGGCCCACCAACACCGGCAAGACCTATCTCGCCATGGATCGGATGCTGGGACACGCCTCGGGGATGATCGGCTTTCCTTTGCGCCTGCTCGCACGCGAGAACTACGACCGCGTCGTCAAAGCGCGCGGCTACGGCGCCGTGGCGCTGATTACCGGCGAAGAAAAAATCGTTCCGCCCAGTCCGCGTTACTACATCTGCACGGTTGAAAGCATGCCACTTGACCGGCGGGTGGCGTTTCTCGCCGTCGACGAGATCCAGCTGGCCGCCGACGTCGATCGCGGCCATGTCTTCACCGACCGACTCCTGCACGCGCGCGGCGATGTGGAAACCATGTTTCTCGGCGCCGAGACCATTAAACCCTTGATTCGCCGGCTCGTACCCGGCGTGCGATTCGTCAGTCGGCCGCGGTTTTCGAAATTGCTCTACACCGGCTCGAAGAAGCTGACGCGGTTGCCGCGTCGCTCGGCGGTTGTGGCCTTCTCGGCGTCGGAGGTTTACGGCATCGCCGAGCTGATCCGGCGTCACCGCGGTGGCGCGGCGGTCGTCATGGGCGCGCTTAGTCCACGCACACGCAATGCTCAAGTGGCGCTCTACCAGAACGGCGACGTCGATTACATGGTGGCCACTGACGCCATCGGCATGGGGCTCAACATGGATGTGGACCATGTCGCGTTCGCGTCGCTGACCAAGTTCGACGGCCGCCGCCCCCGCGCGCTGGAAGCCGCGGAAGTCGCACAGATCGCCGGCCGTGCCGGGCGCCATATGAACGAAGGTACATTCGGCGTCACCGCCGATACCTCGAATCTCGATCCCGACATTGTCGCGCGTGTCGAGTCCCACGAATTTCCGCCGCTCCAGACCTTGTTTTGGCGCAATACCGCGCTCCGGTTTACGTCTCTAGCAGCCCTCATAGGTTCGCTGAAATACGCGCCGCCGGTCCCACAGCTGATCCGCCCGCCGCCGGCTGAGGATCAGCTCGTGCTCGAAGCCATGACCAATGATGCCAACGTAAGCTCACGCGCCGCCGCTAGTACGGACCGGCTGAGATTGCTGTGGGACGTGGCGCAAGTTCCGGACTTCCGCAAAGTCAAACCCGAGATGCATGCGCGCTTCATGACCCAGGTCTTCTGTCACCTGACGGAAGGCGAGGGCGTGCTGCCCGAGGACTGGGTCGCCGACCAGGTCAGGCACATCGACCGGACCGACGGCGACATGCATGTGATCATGGACCGGATCGCCGCCATCCGCACTTGGACCTACCTCGCGCACCGCGGCGCCTGGATGCGGGACGGACTAGCCTGGCAAGAGCGCACGCGCGAGGTCGAGGACCGGCTGTCCGACGCTCTCCACGCCAAACTGACCAGCCAATTCGTCGATAGCCGCACGGCGCATTTGGTCAAACGCTTGCGCGGCGACGACATCATGGCCGCTGACTTGGCGAAAGACGGCGCGGTCGAGGTCGATGGTCACCGCCTCGGCTACCTCGAGGGTTTGCGGTTCCGTGCGGAACGCACGGGCTTGCGCGCAGCCGACCGCGCCGTTCTCAACGCCGCCAATGCCGCGTTGCGGCCGGTCATCGCGGCGCGGGTAGATGCGATCACGGTCGACACCGACGCCGCCTTCACCATCGACGACGCGGCGCGCATTATCTGGCGCGATGAACCCATCGCTTCGCTGATTGCCGGCCTTGAGCGCCTCCGCCCGCGTATCCTCTTACCCGTGGATGAGCGTCTCGAAGCGCCCGCGCGGTCGCGGGTCGAGGCTCGGTTGCGGGCGTGGCTCGACGCCCACACGGCGGCGGTGCTTGCGCCGATGGTCAAGGCCCGTGCGGCGGTCGTCAGCGCTCCGGTTCGTGGCATTGTTTTCCAACTGGCTGAAAACCTCGGCGCCATCCGCCGCCGCGAGGTCGAGACGCAGCTTGCTTTGTTGAAGGACGAGGATCGCAAGGCGCTCGCGCGGCTCGGCATTCGCTTCGGCTTGGATCATGTGTTTTTTCCGGCTCTGCTCAAGGCCGCGCCGATGCGCCTGCGCGGGCTGTTGTGGATTGCTGGCCACCGCGGCCCGTCGACAGCGGGCTCGGCGCCGGCGTTGCCGGCGTCAGGACGCGTATCGGTGGCGCTCGCCGCCGATGTTCCTGAAACCTTCTACGTCGCCTGCGGATTTCGCCCCATCGGCGCCACAGCCTACCGCATCGATATGCTCGAGCGGTTCGCCGCGGAAGCCAGGCGCATGGCCCGCGATAAGGTGGCTGTACTTCCGCCGGCGTTGCTGTCGCTGCTCGGAATCAATCTCGAAGCCGGCGTCGTTGTGCTGAAGGTGCTGGGGTTTAAGGCCAAAATTGACGCCGAGGGCCTCAAGTTCGCGGTGCGCCGGCGCACCTCGCCCAAGGGGAAAGCGCGGCGCCTCGCGGGGCAGGTTCAGGGCCCGGGCCACGGCCAGGCGCCGGCGTCGCCGGATTCGCCCTTCGCCAAACTCAAAACGTTGATGCCGTCATGAGCGCCGGGCCTTCGAAACCTCCAGCCGAAAAGGCCGGCGCCCTCGGACCGGCATTGGTGCGTATCGACAAATGGCTATGGTTCGCCCGCTTCGGCAAGACCCGCTCCGTCGCGCAAAAGCTTATCGAGCGGGGCCAGGTGACGATCAACGGGGCAAAGGTGCGCAAGTCTGGGTCGCCCGTGCGCATCGGCGATCAGGTGGCGGTGGTCCTGGGCCCGGTGAAGCGCAGCGTCACGGTGCGCGACCTTGGCGCGCGGCGCGGTTCCGCCGACGAAGCCAAGCTCCTCTACGACGAGCCCCAGCCTATGGAGAAGCTGACGTCGGAAAATGCCGCCTTACCGCTCTATAAGCCGATGCTGGTTCGCGAGCGCGGTGCCGGCCGCCCCACCAAGAAAGACCGCCGCGACCTTGCGAAGGAATTCGGCGACCGCTGGGGCGAGAAAGGTTAGTTCACCGGCGCTGGAATATCAGCGTGAGATTGTTGGCCGGCATGCGTAAGGTCTCCGCGAGCTTAAAGCCCCATTCACCAGCGACCTCCTCCAACTGCGCGACGTCGCGGATACCCCAGGACGAATTCCTCGCACGCAGCGACTGGTCGAAGGCGACGTTGCTCTCCGCCAGGCAATCGCCGTCAATCGAATAGGGCCCGTAGGTCATGACGATGCCGGCGTTTGGCATCAGCCGCCGCGCGCCTTCGAAGAGCGCCAAGGTTGCGGCCCACGGCGAGATGTGAATCATATTGATGCAAACCACGGCGTCGGCGGTCACGATCGGCCAAATAGGGTCGCAGACGTCGAGGGCCAGGGGCGGAGGCAGATTGGGCAAAGCCGCCTCCGCTACGGACGCGGCGATCGAGGCTCTGGACTCCTCGTCCGGATCGCTCGCCTGCCAGCTGAGATGTGGCAAGGCGCGCGCGAACTTCGCGGCGTGATAACCCGATCCGGCAGCGATCTCGAGAACTTGCCGGCCCGTAAAGGCGGGCGGGGACAAAATACGCTCCAGGATCTCAAGGATGGGGGCGGCATTGCGTACCGCAGCCGCCGGCGCCCGCGGCCCGCTCGCAACGGTCATGACCCGCCTTCAGACACTGGGAGTTTGGTAGCGGTGCCTTGACGTACTGCAGCTAAATCGAATACCCAGAGAGCCTTCATGGAGCTGCCCTTAATTGTGCGGGCGGGTGAGGTAGCGGGGGTTCCGAGGCATGACTTACGTCGTCACCGAAAACTGCATCAAGTGCAAGTATATGGACTGCGTCGAAGTCTGTCCGGTGGACTGCTTCTATGAGGGCGAGAACATGCTGGTGATTAATCCCGACGAGTGCATCGATTGCGGCGTCTGCGAGCCCGAGTGCCCCGCCGAGGCCATCGTTCCCGATTCGGACGAGACCGCCGCCGCTTGGCAAGATATCAACAAGGAATACGGCGATAAGTGGCCGAATATTACGGCCAAAGGCGAAAGTCCGGCCGATGCCGATGAGTGGAAAGACAAACCAGATAAGAAACAGTTGCTTAGCGTCAATCCCGGAAGTAATGCTTAAACTTAATCCAAGGCTTTAAGATCGAACCTTAAAGCCTTCGCAGGTCCTTTGACCTGTTTTTCCGACCATTTGTGTGGTAGGGTCTTTCCGATCCGTCGGGGAACCGGCGGATTATTTTTTCTCCGTCGATATTTTGTCGCCTTTCACGGTAAGTATTTGAAATACCGTAATATTTAGGTCGACGGCGGGGGTTAGGTGCGTTCGGCCCGCGCCCGCGAACGTCATCGTCGCGGGACGGGTAAGCCGAGATCTTGAAGTGAAAGAGCTGGCCCGTTGGCGCGGGACCGGCCGGTGGGGGATCAGGCTTCACGGACGACTTAAATAACCCAGAGAGTGGAGTGAGGGACCAACTATGCCCAAAATTGCAAAAACAGTAAAAGAAATGAAAGCGGTGCTGCCGTTTTCGGCTGGCGACTTCGTGGTTTACCCGGCGCACGGCGTCGGCAAAGTCACCGGCGTCGAGGCCCAAACCATTGCCGGCCAGAAGGTCGACTTGTTTGTCATCAGTTTCGAGCGCGATCGCATGACTCTGCGCGTACCGGTGCGCAAGGTCGAGAACTCGGGCCTGCGCAAGCTCTCCACCCGCAAGGTCATGGAAGCGGCGCTGACGACTTTAAAGGGCCGCGCCCGGGTCAAGCGCGCCATGTGGAGCCGCCGCGCTCAGGAATACGAAGCCAAGATCAATTCCGGCGATCCGGTGTCGATTGCCGAGGTTGTGCGCGACCTGCACCGTGGCGCGAGCCAACCGGAACAGTCCTATAGCGAACGCCAGATTTACGAGCAGGCCCTTGAGCGCCTTGCCCACGAAGTCGCGGCCGTCGAGAAAATTAAACCCGAAGCCGCCACGGCCAAGTTGGAAAAACTCCTCAACGCCGCCTAAGTCTTCGGCGACGACGTGGCGCACGGCCTCGGGTTTCAATCCGGGGCCGTTTGCTTTTCCGGAGATACGCAATGCAGCTTGTGAGAATCGCAGCCGTCCTTTCCGCGCTGGGGATTTTGTGGATTGAGCACAGCGCGCTGGCTGCTCCGCCCGATCTCCTCGCCGACGGCGGCGCGGCGAGGGTGGCGAATGTCATCGATGGCGATACGCTTCGCCTTGAAGGCGGCGCTGTCGACGTCCGCCTAGTCGGGATCCAGGCCCCCAAACTTCCCCTCGGCCGCGCCGGGTTCAAGCCGTGGCCCGAGAGCGACACGGCCCGAGCCGCGCTCGCCGAGCTTACCAAGGGTCACAGCGTGACATTGCGGCTTCCGGCCACGTCCAAGGATCGGAACGGTCGCATCCTCGCCCATGTCGTGCGCAACGATGGTCTGTGGCTTCAGGAGGAGATGCTGCGCCGGGGTCTTGCACGGGTCTACACCTTTCCCGACAACCGCCAGTTTGCTCCCGAGCTGTTCGCCGCCGAACGCGATGCGCGCACCGCGCGTCGCGGGATCTGGGCAGACGCCACCTATAACGTGCGGACGCCAGACCCCGCGCGACTTGCAAGCGATGTCGGCACTTTCCAAATCGTCGAAGGCCGTGCCATGAGCACCGCCAAGGTGCAAGGGCGCGTCTATCTCAACTTTGGTGACGATTTTCGCACCGACTTTACGGCAACCATCGCGCCCGAGGCTCTCCCGCTCTTCACGAAGGACAAAATTGACCCCTTATCGCTGAAGGGTAAGTTTGTGCGCCTGCGCGGTTATGTCAGAAATTACAACGGGCCGGTCATCGACATTAGCCACCCGGAGCAAATCGAGACCGTAGCCGCCCCCGGTCAGTAACCGCCGGCTTGGGCGCTCACTTGGAATCAAAACGCGTCACGCCGTCCCAGTCCGCTGGCGGCGCGCTTAAAAATCCCGCGATACGGTCACGGAAGTGCGCCGCCGCCTTATCGTCGACGTCGGTCGCGGCGAGATCTTCGACAATGGCGTGCGCGCCTGGCCAATCGCGCGCCTCGTACAGGCGATAGGCTTCGGCCCAGGCGGCGCACTGCGCTGTCAATTCAGCAGTCGCTTTGTCTTTCGAACTCAGCAACTCATAGATGGCCGTCGGCGTCGCGGTTCCTTTGGCGAGCACGCGGTCGATCGGGCGAAACAAAAAGTGCTCGCCGACGGCCGCCAGGACGGCGCCGCTGACAAGTATCTGTGTTTTGTAAAACTTATTCAGGCCCTCCAACCGGGCCCCCATGTTAACGGCGCTGCCGATGGCGGTGTAATCGAGACGATCGGTTGATCCGACATTGCCGACCACGGCCTCGCCCAAGTGCACGCCGAATCGCGTGTACCACACGGGCCGTCCTTGGCTTCGCAGGCGCGCATTCAGCGTGTTCGACGCAGCTTGACAGGCGAGCGCGGCCCTGCACGCCAGGATGGCGTGGTCGGTCTGCAAGGTGGGTGCGTTCCAAAAGGCGAAAATGGCATCGCCCACGTATTTGTCGACAGTGCCGCGATGGTGAAGTATTTCCCCCACCAGCGCATCGAAATATTCAGACATTTGTACCATGAGGTCTTCCGCCGGCATCGATTCGGCCATGGGCGTGAAGTCAAGCACATCGGTAAACATGAACGACAGTTCACGGCGTTCACCGCCCACGGCCATGTTTGTTCCGGAACTGACCAGTTCATGAAGCAGCGCCTTAGGGACGAACTTAGTGATTTGACCTAAGGCGTTTCGCATCTTGCCGATCGAACGGCCCAGGTGATCGATCTCGCGGATCATGGTTCGGTTGCTGAGCGGCTGGCTCATGTCGAGGCGTGCGATAGCGTCGGTGATTCGTTCGAGCGCCGATAGCGGCCGCGCCAGGCGCCGGGCAATCAAGACAATGATCGGCGTGGCGGCCAGCAGAATCAACAGCGAGACCAGCGCGGTCTGCCGGCTGATATCGACGAATCGCCCGGTGAATGTGGCGGCCGGCGTGGCAAAAGCGAGATAGGTCTTGGGCCGGCCCTCAATTTCTTCGCCAAGGCGGATGACCGATGCCAGGAATTCGGTGGCTCCGCTCTTGACGATCTCCGAGGCGTAACTTCCCGAAGCCTCAAACCGATCGAGCATGACGCCAACAATTGGATGCGGTAAGTCGGCGACGCTTACTTTATTCATTGCGCCGCCACTCTCCTGCGCTACTTCCACGTCCGGTGAGGCGAGCAGCATTCTGTCTTCGTCAAACAAAAAGATCTGATCCTCGTCGTCGAACTTGAGATACGTCAGAATGTTGGATAGCTGCGCGAGCGATATGTCGGCAGCGATTACGCCGCCGGTCGGCCCGGTGAAGGAGCGTGCGAAGGACATGCCAACGGCGCGTTGGCCCGAAATCACCGAGGTCTTGGTCTGAATCACAGTTCCCGGCGCCGCGACCGCGCCGGCGTACCAAGGCTCGGCCTGGTGACCGGGCTCGGGGACCGGCGTCGATCGCGTACCAATGGCTGTGCGATTGGCGCCGATATAAGTCCACGTCATCATCCATGCGCTGCCGGCTCCGCGCGCAATCCGCTGCGTTGCATAGACCGCTTCGGGTGGGGCGCCGGCGGAAGTCCTCAAGGGACTTTCGGTGCCGCCGAGTTGGACGACGGCGAAGAGCTCGTCGGTTACATAGCCGACACGGACTTCGGTAACCTGCGGATTGCCTTCAAGTATAGTGACGAAGGACCCTTCCAGGTTCTCGGCCCTCCCGGCGCCGAGCGAGGCATCTTCGGCGAGCACGGCGATGGCAAATTCGACCGGCTGGACCATTTGCCGCTGTTGAACCGCGATATCGGCGCGAAGATTCTCGAATAGGCGTTGGCCCATATCCGTAGCGACAGCCAGGCCGCGACGGTAGTTCTCGCCAATAACTACGCCGGCAATAACGGCGACCAGTGTGCCAACGATCACCAGAAGCGCGAGCGCCAGAGGGATCGTGCGCCGGGGCGCCTGATTTTCAGATTCCATCTCGCCCATCTGATCGACCGTGACCTCACCCCAAGAATTCCGCGCGCCCCCATGATCGCGGGCCGTATACCGCCTCAACCGCCTGGACCGCGAGGCGACCTTCGGCTAAGACCGCGCCCGTGAGACCAAAACGAACTCAATGACGCGGCGCTTATGATCCTAACACCCATTGATTTGGGCCGGCTGCCCCGGATTCTCGACACTTTCGCGAAGGGCCTCGCGGAGTTTCCCAGCGCGCGGGCCGCCTTTGGGCGGATTGCCGGCACCTACCGGTTCTGCTCGGGATCTGGGGCCGATCTTCATTCCGGCCGGGAGCAGGCTGGCCGGGAGAAGGCCGTAAGGCTCGCCGCGCGGTTGGGGATCCCGACCCGCGGCGAGGACCCAACCGCCGCCTTTTCCTGGGACGGGTTTGCGATTCGCGTGCGCTCCGAAACCAGTGTGGTTTTCCATGAAATCGCCCATTGGCAGATCGCGCCGCCGGCGCGTCGCTTGCGTTACGATTTTGGCCTCGGAGCCGGCCCTGAAACCGGCCGGATCGTCGAAGCCAACGCCGCGATTTGCGTTGACGGGTCGACCAAGGAGGACGAAGAGAATCTGGCCTCTCTGCTGGGCATTTTGTGGGAAACCGCCCATGACGAGCTTGGTGTGCTGGCGTTCGCGGAGCAAAATTGGCTGGAGCTCCACGACCGCGGCCATACCCACAAGCACTTTGCCAGTTATTTGGAGAAGCTGCGTCTGCGTGGCCTGATCGACAGCGACGGCCGGCCGGTTGACCCGCTGGTTGAAATCGTCGCGCCCTAAAAATCGAATTTGGGTTTGCCGCTATTGTCGAGAACTCCCCAGACGGCGCCCTGTTCCTCCGGCGCCTTCCACGGCTGGTCGTAGGCTTCGACGATATTGTAGTCGTAATGGCGGGCAGCGGCCTCGCCGAGGAACTTCCGCAGGAATGTCGCCGCGTTGCTCACCGCGGCCACCGCCGCCTGGTTCTTCGTACCTGCCAGCGGCCAGCCGGTTTCCGCAATGATAATGCGCTTGCCTGGAAATGCCTTGGTGAGGGCGGCATATCGCTCGTCGAAATCGCGCATTCCGTCGGCGACCGGCACGCCGTTATGGAACGGAAAGATATGCGCGCCGATCATGTCGACCGCGCCGCCAAGCTCGGGATTCTTGAGCCAAACATGCCAGGGCTCGGCGGTGGTGATCTCGAGCTTTATGTCCATAGGCAGGCGGGCGCGCACGTCGGCGATGTAGGCCATGAGCTGGGCCGGCGACAGATCGCCGCGGATGATGGCTTCATTGCCGACGTAAACCCGCGTCACCGCTGCCGGACGGTCTGATAGAAGCTTGATGGCGCGCGCGATCTCGGCGGCGTTCTTGCCGCGATCTTTTCCAAGTCCGACGCCAAGCGAAACCTTGAGCCCCAATTCGCCGGCAATGGCGGGCACTTTGTCGAGGCCGTTGGCGAGGGAATAGGTGCGTATGCCGGCGGTATGGGGCACGAGGCCTATGAGATCGGCGCGCAAGGTCGCTTCGGAAAAACCCCTGAGCATCTGGGCCTCGGTCGCAACGCCCGAGGGGCTGTAGGAAAGGCTCATGATCTTGCGCGGCGCGGCCGCTTGCGGCGCGGCCGCTTGCGGCGCGGCGCAAAGACCGAGCAAAGCCGCGAACAAGGCTAAGACAAACTTCCGTGGACGGCGCATGGGTTTCCTGTGATTCTTGGATGATCAAGGTAGCGCAGAAAGGGCGTGTAATGAAGAGAGACACCAAGGTCGTCCGTGGCGGGCTCGACAAGAAGCGCAATGCCGGCGCCGTGAACACGCCTGTGGTGCGTGCGTCCACGGTGGTCTTTGAGAGCGTCGCCGCCATGCGTGAGGCCACCGACCGGGCAACCAAGAAACGCGAGAAAGTCCTCTACTACGGCCGCCGCGGCACGCCGACGCACTGGACTCTGCAGGAAGCCATCACCGAGCTGGCCGGCGCTGCCGATACGGTGCTGGCGCCGTCGGGACTGGCTGCGTGCACGCTGGCCATCCTCGCCTCGGTCAAGGCCGGCGACCACATCCTGGTGACGGACTCGATCTACGAGCCGACGCGCAATTTCTGCGCCGGGCTGCTGGCTGGCCTCGGCGTGACGGCGAGCTATTACGATCCCTTGATCGGCGGCGGCATCGCCGCGCTGATAAAATCCAACACCACGCTCGTGCTGTGTGAATCGCCGGGCTCGCTGACCTTCGAGGTGCAAGACATCCCGGCCATCGCCGCAGCCGCGCACAAGGCCGGCGCCCGCGTGGCCGTCGACAACACCTGGGCGAGCCCCCTGTTCTGCAATCCGTTGGCTTTGGGTGCGGACCTCTCAATCGAAGCCGGGACCAAATACATCGTTGGCCATTCGGACGTTTTGATCGGTGCGGTATCGGGCACCGCCGAAGCAATCACCGCCGTGCAAATTGCGGCCGGTAGTCTCGGGCTCGCGGTCTCGCCCGACGACGCCTATCTCGCGACACGCGGCCTGCGCACGCTGGCTGTCCGATTGGCACGGCATCAAGAGAACGCGCTGAAAGTCGCGCTCTGGCTGCAGACGCGCCCCGAGGTCAAGCGGGTGCTCTATCCGGCGTTGCCGGAAGACCCCGGCCACAGCCTATGGAAACGCGATTTTTGTGGTGCCTCGGGCTTGCTGGGCGTGGTGTTCAAGCAAACCTCGGGGGCGGCGGTCGCGGCCCTGATCGACGGCATGGAACTGTTCCCTTTGGGGTACTCTTGGGGCGGATTTGAAAGTCTGATCGCGCCGTTGGCGCCGGGCGGGGCGCGCAGTGCACGGCCGTGGGCCGCGCCCGCGCCCGGAATCCGCCTCCACGTCGGCCTGGAGGATCCCTTGGACCTGATCGCCGATCTCGACAAGGGCCTCGCCCGCTTTCAGAAAGCGTTATAAAATAGCCGGCTATTTATTTGCCGGCCCGCCGGATCGCCGCCCCACGCATGGATTGTTTAACCCCCCATCCCCGTCGTAGGAGAATATGCTTCCAGAAGGGCGGGTCGTCGCCATAGGAAAGCCCCTTTTTTGTTAAATGCTAGCCCCTTATCGACTAGAGTGCGCGCCGGGTGAGAGAGCTTGAAGCGTGGTCCGCGAGCGTTCGCGGACTCGACGGGAGATATTGAACCGATGAATCTACAGGCCGACGCTAGCCGGGGCGGGGCGACCCCGGGAACCGACGTATCGAAGTCCGGTCTCGACGCCATTGTTGTGCGCTTTGCCGGAGATTCCGGCGACGGGGTGCAGCTCCTCGGCAATCAGTTTTCCCAGGAAACCGCCCTGGCCGGAAACTCCCTGGCCACGTTCCCGGATTTTCCCGCCGAAATCAGGGCGCCCACCGGCACCACCTACGGTGTTTCGGCTTTCCAGATCAATTTTGGCTCGCGCGTCATCAAGACCGCCGGCGATCAACCCGACGTTCTGGTCGCCCTCAATCCTGCCGCGCTGATGGTCAACTACAAGATGCTCAGGAAGGGCGGTCTTGTGATTCTCGACTCCGGTGCTTTCAAGGACCGCGACATCAAACGCGCCGGCTTTAACGTCGATCCGCGCACCGACGGCACGCTCAAGGAGTTCCGCGTTCTCGAAATCGACATTTCCGCCCAGGCCCTGGAAATCGCCAAGCCTTTCGGCGTGTCGCAAAAAGAAGCGCTTCGCACCAAGAACATTTGGACGCTTGGTCTGGTCTCGTGGATGTACGACCGCGAGATGGCTTCAACCATGGAATATATCGCGCGCAAATTCGGCGCCGAAGACCCGATCGGAAAAGCCAATCTCGCCGCCCTGAAAGCCGGCCATGCTTACGGCGAGACCCACGAGCTTTCAGGCGACGTGGTGCCGGTCAGCATGCCGGCGGTTAAGTTCGAGCCCGGTACCTATCGCCTGGTCTCGGGCGCCGAGGCGCTGGCCTGGGGCCTCGCCGCGGGCGCCAATCTCGCCGGCCTGGAGATGGTGCTGTCGTCCTATCCGATCACGCCGTCCTCGCCGATTCTGCATATACTCGCGCGCCTCAAGCAATTCGGCATAACCACCTTCCAGGCCGAGGACGAAATCGCCGCCTGCTGCGCCGCCATCGGCGCGTCGTTCGGCGGCAAGCTCGGCGTTACCGCTTCGTCGGGCCCCGGCATCGCGCTCAAGACCGAGGCCATCGGCCTTGCGATTTCAACCGAGTTGCCGTTGGTCATCGTCAACACCCAGCGCGCCGGTCCTTCGACCGGCTTGCCGACCAAGACCGAGCAGTCCGACCTGTTCATCGCCGTCTTCGGACGTAACGCCGATGCGCCGATCCCGGTGATCGCGTCGCATTCGCCCGGCGATTGTTTCGACGTCGCCATCGAAGCGGTGCGCCTTGCCACCAAATACATGACCCCGGTGATGATCCTGTCCGACGGCTACATCGCCAACGCCGCCGAACCCTGGCTGAT
Source organism: Caenispirillum bisanense (assembly GCA_945906455.1). Taxonomy (GTDB): domain Bacteria; phylum Pseudomonadota; class Alphaproteobacteria; order Rhodospirillales; family Rhodospirillaceae; genus SHVO01. Next base: position 2,497 of record CAMDRB010000010.1, on the reverse strand, counting down.
CCCTTCGATGAAGAACTACACACCCTTCAAGGTGCAATTCCGCACCGAAACCGAGGGCTTCCATCCCTATGTGCGCGACCCGAAAACGCTCGCGCGCGCCTGGGCCGTGCCCGGCACACCGGGACTCATGCACCGCATCGGCGGCATCGAGAAAGACTACAATTCCGGCAATATTTCCTACGAACCGGCCAATCACCAGAAGATGACGGATACGCGCTTCGCCAAAATCAACAACATCGCCGACGACATTCCTGAACAGGGCGTCGAAGTCGGCAATGCCAAGGGCAAGCTCGCGGTCGTCGGATGGGGCTCGACCTTTGGTCCGATCAACCGCGCGGTCACCAACATGCGCGATAAGGGTTTTGATGTTTCGCACATCCACATTCGCCACATCTGGCCGCTGCCGCGCAACCTCGGCCAGCTGCTCAAGAGCTTCGACAAAGTGCTGGTAGCGGAAATGAACCAGGGGCAGATGCTGACGTTGCTCAAGGGCCAATACCTCATCGACGCCAAGGGTTTACTCAAGGTATCGGGCCAGCCGCTCAAGATCGAAGAAGTGACCAACGCCATTCGCGCCCAGCTTGAAAGCTGACGCCTAAACCGTTTCAGGTATTCGCGCGAGAATTGGAGACGACGGACATGAACGTCACCGTGCAACCCGACAAACTCACCGCCAAGGACTTCGCCTCGGACCAAGAGGTTCGCTGGTGCCCCGGCTGCGGCGACTACGCAATTCTGAAATCCATGCACAAGTCGCTTGCCGACATGGGTGCCAGGCCCGAGAACACCGTGTTCGTGTCGGGCATCGGCTGTTCGTCGCGCTTTCCCTATTACATGGCGACCTACGGCTTCCACACAATCCACGGCCGCGCCCCGGCTGTCGCCACGGGCTTGAAGCTCGCGCGTCCCGAGCTGGATGTGTGGATTGTCACCGGCGACGGCGATGCACTGTCGATCGGGGCTAACCATCTGTTTCATGCGCTGCGCCGTAACGTCGATCTGAATATTCTCCTGTTCAACAACGAGGTCTATGGGCTGACCAAAGGCCAGTTTTCGCCGACCTCGCGCGTTGGCCAGAAGTCGCCCTCGACGCCCATGGGCAGCATTGATAGTCCGGCCGATCCGTGCACGTTTGCGCTGGGCTGCAATGCGCGGTTCATTGCGCGCGGTATCGACATCCAGGCCAAGGAACTCAGCGTGCTGTTTGCGCGCGCGCGTGATCACAAGGGCGCCTCGTTTGTCGAAATAATCCAGAATTGCATCGTCTATAACGACGCCGTCTTTGCCGATTTCACGGACAAGGATGTGGCGGCTGAAATGCAGCTGCACGTCAAGCATGGCCAGCCCATGCTGTACGGCAAGGCTGGGAACAAGGGCCTGCGCCTCGACACCCAGACCTTGAAAATCGAAACCGTGACCGTCGGCGAGAACGGGGTCACCGCCAAAGACATTTTGGTGCACGACGAAAAGAATCGGACGCTGGCGGGGCTGATCGCGGCGTTGCGCCCGCCCAGCTTCCCCGAGGTCCTGGGCGTTATTTATTGCGATCCCGCGGCGACATCCTACGAAGCGGCGGTCGCGACCCAGGAGGCCCAGGCCAAGTCTAAGGGCCCCGGCGATCTGGACAAACTGATGCGCGCCGGCAATACCTGGTCGGTTACCTGAGGCTGGGTCTTCACGCGCGCGCGACCGGACTGGCCGGGCCGGCTTGGGTCAAGAGGCTTGTGTAAAGACATGGCGGCGACATGGCTGCTGACGCGGACGAAAAATCCATCGAGGTCCTGAACTTCCCCAAGGGGACGCAGCTGTTCAAACAGGGCGATAAGGGCAACGCTGCCTACATCGTCAATTCCGGGGCCATCGGCCTCTATCGCGAAGCCCAGGGCCGCAAGATTCCCCTGGCCACCGTTCGGCGCGGCGAAGTCTTCGGCGAGCTATCGGCAATCGACGCCAGCCCGCGCATGGCCACCGCCTTCACCCTGGAAGACTCCAACGTCATGGTGGTCCCGATCGAGATCATGCAGGATAAGCTGCGCAAGACCGATCCATTCATCCGCACGATCGCCGCCATGATGATGCAAACGCTGCGCGGCGTGCATGATACCTACATGCCGAAATCGCGAAGCCTGGCTGATGCCATCACCGCACTTGGCCGACAGTCGGATATTGTCGAGCGGTTTTTGCAGAGTGATCTACCGCCGGCATTCCGTACCGATCTCTCGGCCAAACTCAAGAATTTGGACAAAGCGATCGGCGAGCTGCGGCGCGTCGCCGCCGCCCACCGCGACGAGGAACGCCGGGCCGACGCCGTGCCCAGCGAGGCCGCGTTGCCGCAGTAGGCACTGAGGCTAGAGCGGTTTGCATTTAGGTAGCTGCGTAACCTGAGTTGCGGATGTAGTTGCTGCATTCGGCTGGCGTGACGGCGTCGAGCGCATTGGCAACGGCGTCGTGAACGGCATCTAAGCTGCGTGCCATGGCTGCGCGCATGTGCTGTTTG
>CAMDRB010000009.1 GCA_945906455.1 Caenispirillum bisanense | reverse complement strand
GGATCTGCTCGGCGTCTTCGGGGGTCACGAATACCAGCGTTGCGTCTGGGGTTTTCATGACTTCGGTGAAGCCTAGCTCCATCCAGGAGTGGGCGCGGAATTTGTCGACGGCGGTGACGTAAACCCCGCGTTTGCGCGCGCCGATATCCAAGGCCGTGTCGTGGGCGCCCACCGGTTCCGGCGTAAAGGGAATCTGGCGTTCGCTGCGATGCTCCAAATGTTCAAGAAAGCCGTTATGAACCGCCGACGAATAAAACCCCGTCGGACTGAATCGCTGCAGGCACACGTCGCCGGGCTGCAAGCCCCCCAGGCGTTTTTTCCACGCAGCTGAAATCGGGCTTTCGCGGGTCAGAAGCGGGCGGGTGCCGAACTGAAACGCCACCGGACCGATCTCAGGGTTGTCGAGCCAATGATCCCATTCGGAGAGCCACCAAACGCCACCGGCCATAATGATCGGTGTCTTTTGCAGGCCGGCTTCGTTCATGATCTGGCGCAGGGCCGCGACCCGCGGATAGGGATCCTCAGGCTTCAGCGGGTCTTCGGAATTGGACAGCCCGTTGTGGCCGCCCGCGAGCCAGGGGTCTTCATAGACCACGCCGCCGAGCAGGTCGGCGAACTTGTGATAGGCGCGCTTCCACAGCGCGCGGAAGGCGCGGCCCGACGAGATGATCGGGTAGTAATGAATGCGGTAGTGGGCCGCGATCTCGGCCAGGCGATAGGGCATGCCGGCACCGCAGGTGACGCCGTGAATCAAATCACGGCATTTGTCCAAGACGCCTTCCAGCACCCGTTCCGCACCGCCCATCTCCCAGAGAATGTTGATATGGAGGCGGCCTTGATTGCCGCGGGTCTCATGGGCGATGCGCGCCTGGGCGATGCCACCGTCGATAGCGTATTTTACCAATTCCTCGTGGCGGTCCTCGCGTGTGCGGCCATGATAGATTTGTGGGATGGGGTGTCCGGCGGAATTAAATGAATCGGCGTTGACGCCGGAGAATGTGCCGATGCCGCCCGCAGCTGCCCAGGCGCCGGAGGTGAGCCCATTGGAGACGCTGATGCCTTTGCCGCCCTCGATGAGAGGCAGAACTTCCTGGCCGGCGATGACGATCGGGTTAAGCGCTTTCACGCGAGGTACCTTTTCGGGGTGAGATCGGGTCGGGGCATCGAACCGAAGGTCTGGCGACGCCCGCCGCGTGTTTGAGACGTCGAGCCCGCAATATAAGGTGCGGATGTGCGCAAACCAAGCAAGCCTGCGCCGGGCAAACGGAGTTTAACTCTAGGGCCTTGATATTGCATTAGGAAGCACCAAAAATCTTGACCATTTCGCCGGGAATGTCGGTGAATATCGCGTCGACTCCCCAATCGAACAAGAGTTCGGCCCGGGCCGGCTCGTTGACCGTATAGGCCATCACTGCGTATCCCGCGCCGCGTACCGCCATGACTTGCTCGCGGGTCAGATGTTGGTGGCTGCCGTTCAGACTTTTCAGCTCCAAAGTCTTGGCCAGCCCCGTCCAATCCTCTGGCAGGCGATCAAAGAGCAGGCCGCGCGGCCACTTCGGTGCAATGTCCTTGGCGGCGGCCACCGCCGTTTGCGAGAAACTCGTAACCAGCGGCGCCGGCCGCGCGTCCGGCCAACAGTCCATGGCGATGGTCAGGGCGATGCGCGCAAGTTCAGCCTCGCGTCCCTGATCGGTCTTCAGTTCCATATTGAACTGGAGTCCGAGCGCTCCGAGCAGCTCGAGAGCTTCTTCCAACGTCGGAATAATTTCGCCGGCGAAAGCCGGTCCAAACCAGTTCCCGGCGTCAAGCGTTACGACCGTCTCGAAAGTGGCTTCGGCTAACAAGCCGGCACCGTCGCTGGTGCGGTCCAGTTCATCGTCGTGGAAGATTACCGCGCGGCGGTCGGCGGTCAGTGCCGAGTCAAACTCCACACATTTTACGCCGTCCGCAGCCGCCCGGCGGAACGACGCCAGAGTATTCTCCGGCGCCGCCCGGGGCGAGCCGCGGTGGCCGATAATGCGCGGGATTCGTTCCACGGCCGCCGCGAGTTATCCGTTAGCCGGCCCGGCGGGATCGATCTCCTTGCCCGTGACTTGATCAATCCGCTTCATTGACAGTTTGACCTTGCCACGATCGTCGACGCCGAGGCACTTAACCTTCACGATATCGCCTTCCTTGACCACATCGCTCACCTGCTGCACGCGTTTGGCCGCGAGCTCGGAGATGTGAACCAAACCATCGCGCTTGCCGAGAAAGTTCACGAACGCTCCGAAATCCATGATCTTGACCACAGTGCCGGTGTAGATCGCGCCCATTTCCGGCTCCGCGACGATGTCACGGATGCGGCGCACGGCCTCCTCCATTTTTGCTTGATCGGCGGAAGAAACGCGGACCGTGCCGTCGTCCTCGATGTCGATCTTGGTGCCGGTGGATTCCTGCAATTCGCGGATGATCTTGCCGCCGGTACCGATGATTTCGCGGATCTTATCTTTCGGCACTTGCAGGGTGGTGATCCTGGGCGCGTGCTCGGCAACATGGTCGCGGGCGCCGGTCATGGCTTTCGCCATTTCCCCAAGAATGTGCAGACGGCCTTCGCGCGCCTGGCGCAAGGCAATCTCCATGATCTCCTTGGTGATCGAGGTAATTTTGATGTCCATCTGGAGTGCGGTAACGCCGACATCGGTACCGGCCACCTTGAAGTCCATGTCGCCCAAGTGATCTTCGTCACCCAGAATGTCCGAGAGCACGGCGAAGTCGCTGCCTTCCTTAATCAGGCCCATAGCGATACCCGCGCAGGGCCGCGCAAGCGGTACACCCGCGTCCATGAGCGCCAGCGAACTTCCGCAAACCGTTGCCATGGATGACGAGCCGTTAGATTCGGTGATTTCCGAGACCAGGCGCAGCGTGTAGGGGAAGGATTCTTTGCCCGGGATCAACGGTCGCAGCGCCCGCCACGCCAGCTTGCCATGGCCGATCTCGCGGCGTCCGGGGCCGCTCATACGGCCGGCCTCACCCACCGAGTAGGGTGGGAAGTTGTAGTGCAGCATGAAGTTCTGGCGGTATTCGCCCTCCAACGCGTCGATGATCTGTTCGTCCTGACCGGTGCCGAGGGTGGTTGTCACCAGGGCCTGGGTCTCGCCGCGAGTGAACAGTGCCGAACCGTGAGTGCGCGGCAAGAGACCAACTTCGATCTCAATGGGACGCACGGTCTTGGTGTCGCGGCCATCGATGCGCTTTTTAGTCCTGAGGACGTTGCCGCGCACGACGTCGGATTCCATGCGCTTGAACACACCGCCCGCGACCGCCACTTCGGCGGCATTGTCGCCCAGACTGGCGATGGCTTTCTTCTTCACGTTACCCACCGCCGTGTAGCGATCCTGCTTCACCTGGTTCTTGTAGGCTTCGCCCAATTCGCCGGCGAAAGCCGCCAGCTTGGATCTGACCGCGACCACTTCTGGGGCTTCGGGCGGAATTTCACGCGGATCCTTGGCACAGGTCTGAGCCATCTGAATGATCGCCTGAATCACCGGCATCATCTGGTCATGTCCAAAGGTGACGGCGCCCAACATGATGTCTTCCGACAATTCCTTGGCTTCGGATTCCACCATCAGCACGCCTTCGCGTGTTCCGGCCAGCACGAGGTCCAAGGACGACTTGTCCATCTCGTCCATGCGCGGGTTCAGCACGTATTGCCCATCGACGTAGCCGACGCGGGCGGCGGCGATCGGACCCAGGAACGGAATGCCGGAAATCGTCAGCGCCGCCGAGGCGCCAATCATGGCGACGACATCGGGATCATTTTTCAGATCGTGAGACAGCACCGTGCAGACCACTTGGGTCTCGTTGCGATAGCCGTCATGGAATAATGGGCGAATCGGGCGGTCGATCAGACGTGAGGTCAACACTTCCTTTTCCGTCGGGCGGCCTTCACGTTTGAAAAACCCGCCGGGTATTTTGCCGGCCGCCGAGGTTTTTTCCTGATAGTTGACGGTCAGCGGGAAGAAATCGATCCCGGGCTTCGGCGACTTGGCGCCTACGGCCGTACACAGCACAGTTGTATCGCCATAAGTGACCAGCACAGCGCCGTCGGCCTGGCGCGCGATCTTGCCGGTTTCCAGGACCAGCTTGCGGCCGCCCCACTCGATTTCCTTGCGCGTAACTTTGAACATAGACATTCTAGTTTTTCCTTCTTACCCCATGGACCGGCACCGGATTGTGCGCTCGGCTCACCGTTGGGTGCCTACCCTTGTAGACACATACGGTCAGAGGTTAGCGAGCCGAGGTTTCGATCCCGCGCGGGCTGTCTAGTTTTCCGCAAAAAAATGCGACTAAACAAGAAATCAGCGCCGCGCTCCGCAATTTAACGTGCCGCACCTGCGGCCCATTCGTAACGCACGCCTTGGCGCACCTGCGCCGCCGCGTGGACAACAGCGACATACAATTTCGAGCAAACACCGGCGCTGTGTCGGAAAATGCTGAACGCGCCCGCTGGTTTAATGCCAGAGGCGTTCAACGGTCTTCATCGGTGTCTGGAACATTGCGCGTTTAGCGCCGCAAGCCGAGGCGGCCAATCAAGCCTTCGTAACGACCTGTGTCGGTAATCTTGAGGTAATCAAGCATGCGCCGACGTTGGCCGACCATGACCAGAAGTCCACGACGAGAATGGTTATCCTTGTTGTGGCCCTTAAGGTGCTCGGTGAGATTTTTAATGCGTTCGCTCAAGACAGCCACCTGAACTTCAGGCGAACCGGTGTCACCGGTCTTGGTGGCATACTCTTTAATGAGCGCCTGTTTGCGCTCTGCGCTAATCGACATCGGGGTCTCCTTAAATCAAAGGTTTAAGACGCGAACGGGACGGATCATCCCGTTCCCGATCTCAGCCACCGCAATCAGCTTGTCCCCGCACAGGACTTGCACGGCAGTTCCCTGCTCAAGTCCGGTTTTGGGGCTTCGCTTCACCACGGGCCAGAGCGCGACGGCCTGGCCCAGGGTCATACGGCGAGCTTCTTCTTCCGTCAGGGCCAAAGCCGGGATGTCGTCCAGCACGGTCCCAACCGGCAGAAGATGCTCAGAATCGGCGGCTTTATGGCCTAGTGCCTCAAGGTTTTCCAGGGAAATCGCCCGACTCTCGGTGAAAACGCCGCAGCGTGTCCGGCGCAACACCGAGATATGGCCCAGCGTGCCCAGAGATTGCGATAAATCCCTGACCAGGGCGCGGATATAGGTTCCCTTACCGCATTCAACCCGGAACAAACCGTGGTCCGGGTCGGGCATGGCGAGAAATGTAAAACTGTGTACGTGCACGGGCCGGGCCGCAAGTTCCACAGCCTCTTTCCGCCGCGCGAGGTCATAGGCTCTCTGGCCGCCGATCTTAATGGCCGAATAGTCGGGCGGGGTCTGGCTAATAACGCCAGTAAAAGCCGGCAAAGTGGCCTCGATTGCCTCGATGTCGGGCCGTTTGTCGGATATTGCCGTGACCGTGCCGTCACGGTCGTCGGTGTCGGTGGACGCTCCCCAAGTAACCTCGAACTCGTAGGTCTTGGAGGTGTCCACGGCGAAGCTGACGGTTTTTGTGGCCTCGCCCAAGGCCAGCGGCAGAATTCCCGTGGCCAGTGGATCAAGGGTTCCGCCATGCCCGGCCTTGGCGGCATCAAGCGCTCGCTTGACGCGGGCGACCACCGCCGCAGCCGTCAGGCCGGCCGGCTTGTCGACCGCGATCCACCCATGAATGGGCCGGCCCTTACTCTTTCTTGCCATCTAAAGATTCCAAAAGATCGCTAGTGGAGCTGCAGCTCTCAGCCCGAGGAACAGGGTCCGGTCCTATTCCTCCTCTTTGTCCGCGCCACGATTGACCGCGCCGGCCTCATCGACATCGTCGCCATCGGGGTCGGTAGGCCAAATATCGCGGGCGACTTCGGGCTTATGCAAAAGGCGCGAGATGTGTTCGGCCTCGTCGAAAGTGGTGTCGGCGCTGAATATCAAGTCAGGAATGAATCGCAGCTGCACGCGGGCAGCGACCTCGCGCCGCAGGAACGGTTTTACCCGCTTTAGGCCCTCAAGGACTGAGGCCATGCTCCCGCCACCGAGCGGAACAACGTAGACCCGCGCATGACGCAGGTCCGGGCTGGGGCGCACTTCCGTCACCGTCAGGCGCACATCGATCAGCGCAGGATCGTGGAAGGTCTCGCGCTCAAAGATCGCAGCGAGGGCGTGGCGCAGCTCCTCGCCAATCCGCAATTGCCTTTGGCCCGGAGCCTTGTTTGGCCGGTGTTTCGCCATGGACGTGCTCTAGCGCCCTTTCCGGGACGTGCTCTTGCGGTCAGGCGCGGCGGTTCTTACCGCGCTCTAAAGGACACCCGCGAGACGCTCCATTTCGAAGCACTCGATAACGTCGCCCTTTTGGATGTCCTGGTAGTTAGCCAGCGCGATGCCACACTCGTAGCCTTCGCGCACGTCCTTTGCATCGTCCTTGAAGCGCTTAAGCTGCGACAGGTCGCCTTCGTGGATGACGACGTTGTCGCGCAGAAGCCGGACCTTGCAGCCTCGCTTGATAATACCTTCGGTGACCATGCAGCCCGCGACTTTGCCAACCTTTGTGACGTTGAAGACTTCGCGAACGGCGGCGTAGCCGATAAAGTTTTCCTTGAAGGTAGGCGCGAGCATGCCTGTAAGCAGCTTCTTCAGGTCGTCGGAGACGTCGTAAATTATCGAATAGTAGCGAATGTCGATACCGTCGCGCTTGGCGATTTCGCGCGCCTGGGCATTAGCGCGGACGTTGAAGCCGATGATCACGGCGCCCGATGCCTTGGCGAGCGTCACGTCGGCCTCGCTGATGGGGCCAACCGCACCGTGAATCACATTGACTTTTATTTCCTCGGTGCCCAGCTTCGTCAGTGTGCCCGTCAGCGCCTCGACCGAACCCTGAACATCCGCCTTTACGACGACCGCCAGCTCCTTGGCCGTACCCGCTTTGATCTTGGCGAACATTTGTTCCATGGTCGAGCCGCCGACGCTGGCGACGTGTTCCTTCTCGCGAAGCTTGCGGCGGCGGAACTCAGAAATTTCGCGGGCCTTGATTTCGTCCATGACGACGACAAAGTCGTCGCCGGCAGACGGCGTGCCGGCGAATCCGACGACTTCAACAGGGGCCGACGGCATCGCTGATTTAACCTGCTTGCCGTGTTCGTTGACGAGCGCGCGCACGCGCCCCCACTCGGCGCCGGCGACAAAGATGTCGCCAATATGCAAGGTGCCGCGCTGTACGAGCACGGTGCCGACGGAACCGACGCCCTTTTCCATCTTCGCCTCGATGATGACGCCTTCGGCCGCGCGGTTGGGATTGGCCTTCAGGTCCAACACTTCCGCCTGCAGCAAAATGGCCTCTTCAAGCTTGTCGAGGTTGGTTTTCTTCAGGGCCGAAACTTCCAGGCAAAGGGTCTCGCCACCCATGTCTTCGACCACGATCTCATGGCTGAGGAGGTCCGTCTTGATGCGCTGAGGATTGGAGCCTGGCTTGTCGATCTTGTTGACCGCGACAATAATCGGCACGCCCGCGGCCTTGGCATGTTTAATCGCCTCAATCGTCTGCGGCATGATGCCGTCGTCGGCCGCCACAACGAGAATCACGATATCGGTTACCTTAGCGCCGCGCGCCCGCATGGCGGTAAAAGCTTCGTGGCCGGGGGTATCGATGAAGGTGATCTTGTGGCCGGCCGCCGAGCGCACCTGATAGGCGCCGATGTGCTGGGTAATGCCGCCCGCTTCGCCGCCAGCGACGTTGGCTGAACGCAAGGCGTCGAGCAGCGATGTCTTGCCGTGATCGACGTGGCCCATGACCGTCACGACCGGCGGGCGGGTTTTCATTGTTACTTGATCGTCGGGGCCGGCTTTCAGATTCTCCTCGACCGCGGATTCTGTGACGCGCTTTGTGCGATGCCCGAATTCCTGGATCACGAGGTCGGCGGTGTCGGCGTCTATGACCTCATTAATGGTCGCCATGATTCCCAGTTTCATCAAGGCCTTGATCACGTTGCCGGATCTTTCGGCCATGCGGTTGGACAATTCCTGAACGGTGATCGTCTCGGGGACGATCACTTCGCGCACGACCTTGTCGGTATTCATCGGCTGCTTGAGCTGCGCCTTGCGGCGCTCTTTCTCGACGGCGCGACGCATTGAGGCAATCGACCTGCTGCGCTCGACGGCGTCGTCGCCTTCAAGGGCTGCGCCGATGCTCAGCTTGCCGACGCGGCGCCGGGGCTCCGTGCGCTTGACCATCGGCGGCTTGTGACCGGTCTTACTCTTACGCCGCTTGGCGTCTTCATCTTCCTCGTCTTCAACGATCTCGCGCCGCGCAACCGGCGCGACATCGCCGCGCAGCTCGACACCAGGTAAAGGCAACGCTATCTCGATCGCCGCCCTCGCCGGCGAAACCGCCGACGGTGCAGGAGACACCGGCGTCTTAGAGACAATGAGCTTTTCTTCCTCGGCGCGAAGGGCATCGTCTTCGGCCTGACGCTTAGCGTCGTCCTCGGCTACGCGCCGCGACTCCTCATCGGCCTTGAGCGCGTCCTGCAGCGCCTTCAGTCGGTGGGCCTTCTCGTCGGTCGTCAGCGTGCCGTGCTGGGCGATCTCTTTCGCGAACAACTCGTCGGCCTTGGCTTTGAGTCCCGAGGAGACCGCCTTTACTTCTTGCACCTTGCCGTCGGCGCCCATCTCGAACTGGCGCTTGCGCTTGCGTTCGACTTGAACGACCTTCGAGCGGCCATGCGAGAAGCTTTGCCGAACCTGACCGGATTCAACCGTCTTCTTCAGCTCCAGTTTGCCCCCGCTTAGGGTGAGGGGTCTCTTGATCTTGGTGTCGCTCGGCATGCTTCTTGACCGTACCTTCTGAAAAACATCACTCTTGGAAGAAACTTAACCTTGATCTCACTCTAGCTTTCAAGCGCTCCGCCGCACTCCCCCGTATCGCCCCGCATCCTCGATCAGCATGGTGGTCAAACGGCCCGGCAGGAGCGCAACGTGCACGACCGCTTCGCGTCCTAATGCCGCCCCCAGCTCCGCGCCTGTAAAAACGTCCACCATCGGCGCATGAGGCACCAGCGCAACAAACTTGCGACGCTCCTGGAGCGATCCGTCTGCCGCTTCGAACAAAGCCGCAGTACGGCCCGTTGCGATCTGGGCGCGTACCTTTTCCGCTCCGGCGGCCACCAGTCCGGCGCGGCGCGCCAAACCAAGATGATTGAGACAGCGGCGCCTCAGCAATTCCGCAACGACATCGGCCAAATCCGCGGCAACGGAAACTTCCCCTCGCGCGGCTCTGGCAAACGTCCGCTTGGACACCGCCGCCTCTATCATAGCGCGCTCGGCGCTCAACCACAAACCCCGGCCGGGCAGGCGGCTGTCCACGTCGGGAACCAAAGCGTTCCCCGGGCCGACCACATACCGCACCAAACCGGCCACCGGCAGCGACTCGCCACGCATAATGCAGCGCCGGTTTGGCCCGGTTTCCTCCAGGCCAGATCCGTCGCTGATCGCGATCTCGGCGCCCTGCCCCGCGTTTCGCTGACCGTCGCAGACTGGACCAGGGCCTCTTGGAGCCGTCACGGTGGTTTGCACCTGCATCATCGACAAAGTGGCCAAAGCTGTTGTTCGCCGCAGCCCTAAGTCGGCTGACTTTCGTCTGCCCTTGGGGCATCCGCCGAGCCCTCCGGGAACCAATGCGCGCGGGCAGCCATAATAATCGCATTGGCCGCGTCTTCCTTCAGAACATCCGCGCCCAGCATCTCCACCAGCTCGTCGCTGGCAAGATCGGCCAGATCATCCAATGTTTTGACGCCCTTTTCCGCGAGGATGATAATATGCTTTGCGTCCAGCCCGTCGATTTCGGCGCCGGACAGGTCCTCTGAAACACCAAGTTCCTCAAGGCGCGCCATGACTTTCTTGTTTTCCTCCTCGATATAGGAGGTGGCGCGGGCCTTAAGCTCGCTGGCGATGTCCTCGTCAAACCCTTCGATGTCGGTCAATTCTTCCAGCGGCACGAAAGCCAGTTCCTCGACCGAGGAAAAGCCTTCTGTCACCAAGAGGTGCGCTAACACGTCGTCAACGTCGAGCGCGTCAATGAACATCTTAGAACGCGAACGGAATTCCTCCTGGCGGCGCTCGGACTCCTCGCCTTCGGTCAGGATGTCGATGGTCCAACTCGTCAGCTGCGATGCAAGCCGTACGTTTTGGCCGCGCCGTCCAATGGCCAGCGACAGCTGTTCGTCAGGCACAACGACTTCGATTCGTCCAGAATCCTCGTCCAGCACAACCTTGGTAACTTCGGCCGGCGCCAGTGCGTTCACGATAAATGTCGCCGGGTCCTGGTTCCACTGGATGATGTCGATTTTTTCGCCCTGTAGTTCGGCGACGACCGCCTGAACCCGGCTTCCGCGCATGCCGACGCAGGCGCCGACGGGATCAATCGAGCTATCGTTGGAAATCACGGCGATCTTGGCGCGGCTGCCGGGATCGCGGGCGACGGCTTTGATTTCAATGATGCCGTCGTAGATTTCCGGCACTTCCTGCGAGAATAGCGCGGCCATGAACTCGCCGGCGGTGCGCGACAAGAAGATCTGAGGTCCGCGCGGCTCCTCGCGTACATCCGAGATGAACGCCCGCACGCGGTCGCCATTCTTGAAGTGCTCGCGCGGGATCAGCTCGTCGCGGCGCAGAAGGCCCTCGGCGCGCCCCAAATCGACGATGACATTGCCGAATTCAACGCGCTTGACCAGACCGTTGACGATCTCGCCAACGCGATCCTTGTATTCGGCGAACTGGCGGGCGCGCTCAGCGTCGCGCACTTTCTGTACGATTACCTGTTTCGCGGTCTGAGCAGCGATGCGACCGAAGTCGATCGGCGGCAAGGGATCAACCAGGACGCCGCCGACCTCGATGGTGGGATCCTTACGCCTGGCCTTAGCCAAGAGCATTTGCGTGTTTTCATCTTCGATGGTCTCAACCACTGTTATGTAACGCGCGAGGCGGATCTCGCCGGTCTTGCGATCGATCGAGGCGCGAATATCGTTCTCGTGGCCGTATTTTGAACGACCGGCCTTCTGGATGGCTTGCTCCATCGCCTGAAAAACTTCCTCGCGGTCGATGCCCTTATCACGGGCAACCGTATCTGCCACTTGCACCAACTCGGGGCGCGCCATTCCGATGCCTTGAGCCATGGTCGTTCTCCAGAACTAGTCGTTGTCGTTCGTCGCCGCTCTCAAACCGCGGCAGGGATTGTCGTCGCCGCCAGCAGCTCGTCGGTCAGCACCAGCTTCGCTGCACTGATATTGTCCACAGCAAGGACGACCTCGACGCCGTCAATGCGTAAGCTCACCTCGCCGCGCTCCGTCAAACCTTCAAGGCGCCCGCGGAAACGTTTGCGTCCGTTCACCAAGGTTTTCGTATCGACCTTGGCCAGGAATCCGGCGTAGGTCTTAAAGTCCTTAGGCCGGGTCAGCGGCCGATCGATGCCGGCCGAGCTGACCTCCAGGTCGTAATGGCCGTCGACCGGTTCCTCGACGTCAAAAATCGCCGATAACGCGGTACTAATGTCGGCGCAGTCGTCCACAGAGATCAGACTGCCGTCACGCCGATCCGCCATCACCTGAAGCGTACGGCGACCCTCGTTTCCGGTTAGGGCTATACGCACGACCTCGAAGCCCATGGCTTCCAACGTCGGCTCAACGCGCGCTTCAAGCAAAGGTAGTCGCAGCAAAACGCCTCTCGTTCGAAATTCCCTGGTCCGACCCAGGCGGCTTGGGAAAATCAAGGCCAAACGCCCTCGAGAAGCGGGCAATAAAAAAAGTGGGCAATTGGCCCACTCCTCAAGTCGTCTGACATGTAGAAGATGCCCGGTGATATAGTGGGGTTATCCGCGGAAGACAAGGGTTTTCGCGCTGTTCGACAGCGCGCCTCAGGGGCCCCGCGCGCGGCGAAAAAATCTCAAAAAGACCGGCGTCCGGCCAGCCGCCCTGGCCTTTTCTTCGTAGCGGGTGGCGACCGAGTCGGCGGGGCGGACACGCCAGTCGTCCGGCCCGGTCACCAGCCAGTGGAAGGCAGGATGGCGCGGGGCATGCAGGAGTGCCCAGGCGAGATAGACCGGATGGTCGCTGGCGACCCGGAATTCGCCGCCATCTACCAGCAGCCGGGCGATTTCAGCGAGATTGGCGGGGTTGATAAAGCGGCGCTTGGCGTGGCGGGTCTTGGGCCACGGGTCAGGGAACAACAGCGAAATACGGGACAAACTGTTGTCCTTGAGTGCGGGAAGCAGATGGCGGGCGTCGTTGTCAAAAATCCTGACATTCGCCAATTGGCCCTCTTCGATATGGCGCGTCAGCGAGGCCACACCGTTCAGGAACACTTCGCTGCCGATGAACCCGACGCTGGGGTTGGCCGCAGCCTGGGCGGCCAGGTGTTCGCCCCCGCCAAACCCGATCTCGAGACGGAACTGGACTACGTTTTTATCGAAAAATGACGATGGATCAATGTCTTGCGTAGATTCCCCAACGCTGATTCGCAAGCGCGGCAAAAGGCTCTCGAGGAGCGACTGGCGACCGGACTTAAGGGGTTTACCTTTGCGCCGGCCGTAAAAGCGGACCGGCGTTCCGGATTGGTGGGGTTTGTCAGTTACCGAACGCGGATTCAAGCTGATCGACCAGATCCAAGCGTTCCCAGCTGAAGCCGCCGGAGGCGTCGGGCGCGCGGCCGAAGTGTCCGTAGGCTGCGGTGCGAGCATAAATCGGGCGGTTGAGTTTCAGGTGTTCACGGATACCGCGGGGGCTCAGGTCCATGAGCTCTTGCAGCACCTTCGACAACTTGTCCTCGTCCACCTCGCCCGTGCCTTGGGTATCGACATAAACCGAAAGCGGCCGAGAGACCCCGATGGCGTAGGACAACTGGATCAGGCACTTGTCGGCGAGACCGGCGGCGACAACATTCTTCGCGAGATAGCGCGCGGCGTAGGCGGCAGAGCGATCGACCTTGGTCGGGTCTTTCCCCGAGAAGGCGCCGCCGCCGTGAGGTGCCGCGCCGCCGTAGGTATCGACGATAATCTTTCGGCCCGTGAGCCCGGTATCACCATCGGGTCCGCCGATCACGAAACGGCCGGTCGGATTGACGTAAAAGTTTTCCTCGCTACACATCCAGCCTTCGGGGAGCACGTTCTTCACATGCTTGCGCACGTATTCGCGGATGGTCTCCTGATCGGCCGAAGCGCTGTGCTGGGTGGAGACGACGACCGAGGTCGCGCGCACCGGTTTGCCGTTCACATACTGTAAGCTCAGCTGGCTCTTGGCGTCGGGCCCGAGGAAGTCCACATCCCGGTCGTGACGCGCTTCTGCGAGCGAGTGCAAAATCGCGTGCGCGTAATGGATCGGCGCGGGCATAAATTCCCTTGTCTCATTGACGGCAAAACCGAACATGATGCCCTGGTCGCCGGCGCCTTCATCCTTGTTGCCCGTTGAGTCGACACCCACGGCAATGTCAGCGGACTGAGCATGCACGTGGCAATCAACCTTGGCGGACTTCCAATGAAATCCATCCTGTTCGTAGCCAATCTCCTTCACGGCGTTGCGCGCTGCTTGAATCATGGCGTCGTTGGTTACGGTCCGGGGCCCGCGCACTTCGCCCGCCAGGACGATAAGGTTTGTGGTGCATAAGGTTTCCAAGGCGACCCGCGCCTGGGGATCGGCCCCCAAAAACAAATCGACGATCGAATCCGAGATACGGTCGCTGACCTTATCGGGATGACCTTCCGAAACGGACTCGCTCGTGAATACATAGTCGGTCTTGGACAAGGCTGGGCTCCTGAGCGTTGAGGGATCGCGAGGGAAGGAAGAAGGTGCAATGAAACCGCCCACCGGGCGTAAAGCGCCCGCCCGGCGTAAAGGAACTGCTGCGCTTTTTCAAGGGTAAGCCGAGTCGTTGACGCCCGTCATAAATACGCCGCCGTGAAGAGGCGTCACAGCGGCGTGTAAATTTTGCGATTAGGCCTAAATTCAGGCTTCGGCGGGCTCCTCGGGCGAGGCTAAGGATTTCGCCAGTTCATAGATGCGCCGGCGGACGTGATAATCCTTGATGCGGTAGTAGGCGCGTACGAGCTCAAGCGTCTCACGCTTGGTCATGGGATCGCTCTCGCGTGTCTCCACGTCGGGCGTTTCGACACTGAGGTTGCGGGGGCTGGCGCTCGCGGTGGTCGCGTCCATCTCTTCGAAGAAGTACGACATCGGACAATCCAAGACTCGGCTCAAGTCCCACAGCCGGCTCGCTCCGATCCGGTTGGCGCCGCGCTCATATTTTTGTACCTGCTGGAAGGTCAGGCCGATGGCCTCGCCCAGCTTTTCCTGGCTCATTCCAAGCAGCGTGCGCCGTAGTCGCACGCGACCGCCCACGTGGACGTCCACCGGATTCGGCTTGCCCGAAGGCATCCGTCCGCGCGTCGAGCGCGCCGGTGCGGCCTCGTTGGGATCGGTGAGTTCCTGCGGTAAGCCCATGGCGGTCCTGACCCTCGAATACAAAAACGGTCACAATTTTGAACGGCGCGCCGGGCGGCGACAGCTACTGATCGTTGAATGACTACGCCGTCAGCACCACTATTTGACACAAAATACGGCCCGAATCAAATATTTGAAGCCCGAACCTGGGCAAATCCGACTCAGTGATCGTTAAGGCCCGTTGGCCACGGAACTGGGGTTCCGCGCCGGTCGCGGCGGCGGTTGGCGATCAGCGCACCGATGGCCGCAAGTCCCGCCAAAAACATAGGAATGAAGTTCCCAACATAACCGAAGAGTGTATATTCACTAGTGGGCGCCGGTAAACGTGTATCCAAGACGCCCCGCAAGCCAAGGCCCAGCTCGCTAACCGTACGGCCGTAGCTGTCGATAACAGCAGAAATGCCGGTATTGGCGACTCGTACCAGCGGCAAACCTTCCTCCACGGCGCGCAGCCGGGTGGTGGCGTAGTGTTGATAGGGACCCGTACTTACGCCGAACCAGGCATCGTTGGTGAGATTCAACAGCCACTTTGGCCGAGGTTCGCCGCGCGGTGTCACGCGCCCGGAGAAGATGGCCTCATAACAAATCAGTGGTGTGAAGCTCGGAAGCCCCGGGAGCGTCATGATTGTAAGCTCGCGTCCGGCGGCGAAATCGCCGACACCGCCGGCAATCTTGTCGTAGGGGATCAGCCAGCGAAGCGGCATGTATTCGCCGAAGGGGACCAAATGCGACTTATCGTAGTTCGCGACAATGTTGGCTTCGGGTGAAATCACGAAGAGTGAGTTGTAAATCGCCGTCCAGCCGACGCTATCGCGAAGGCCTCGATCTGCACCGGTAATCAGGAGTCCACCGAGCGGTGCGGCCATGGCCGCCGTCCGGCGGTGACGTTCATCAAGATTCAAGAAAAAGGTCGGTGGGACCGCCGCTTCGCCCCAAATCACATGGGTGACATCGCCCGGCCGATTGGAGTTGCTGAGGGCGACATAATCCTGAAACTGGCTTTCCCAGAGGCTCGGCCGCGCCCGATCGGCCTGGGGAATCCCGGCCTGAACCAGCCGGAGCCTCACACCGTCCACAAACTGGGTGTCGGCGGAGGCAAGTCGCAGCGCACCGCCCGCGCCAATCACCGCTAGCAAAACGAGGGGCGCTGACGCCGTCAGCCAGGCACGGAGGAATCGCGGTGGTTGCGCGAGCACGGCCGGGATGAGTGCGGCGATCACCGTTATCAGCGTCAGCCCATAAGCGCCGATCAATGCGGTGACCTGAATGATCGATAACCCGCCCGGCGTCGCTGCATCCGACCACACCGCGCCCACGGGGTTCCAGGGAAAGCCAGTGAAAATCCAGCTCCGCACCCATTCCAGGAAAGTCCATGCGCCGGCAAACAGCAATACACGCAGCGTAGTCGTGACGACTCGGTCGTCGGGCATATCATCTTCGCCGGGCGGTGAAATAGCGTGAGTGGTCGCACAGACGCCGGCGATGAAGAGCCCGACGCCCGCCGACAAGGCCGTCACCGCCGGATAGGCGATCGCGCCGTAGGCCTCGCTATCGACGAAGAAGGCATTGGTGATCCAAAAAAAACCCGTGAGAAAATGGCCGAAGCCGAAGGCCCACCCGGTTGCCGCAGCCGCGCGCGTGTTCCGGCAGCCGTCCAGCAGCCACATAAGCGGCGGAAACGCGAGCCATAGGACTGGTGTAATAGAATACGGCGCATAGGCGAATATGGTCACGCCACCGGCAACAAATGCGGCAGCCAGCCGGCGCCAGCCAGATAGCCGGGATAGCGTATGCGCTGTCCCCGCGATCATTGGAAGCTCGCCCCCATAGAAGCGGAGTGCATCGCGCTCCTATTTTCCCGCAGGCGCGGGCGTCGGCAAGCCGCGCAGGCGAAGTTGCCTTATCCGCCGGGGATCGCCCTCGATCACCTCGAACTCGATTCCCGACGAATGCTTCACCAGTTCGCCTCGACCAGGAACGCGCCCGGCGAGGCGCGTAACCAGGCCGCCCAAAGTATCCGTAGCCTCGCGCTCTTCTTCGGTGAAGACCCGGCCGAAACGACTTTCAAACTCGTCCAATGTTACGCGCGCATCGGCGGCAGCCGTGGAGTCGGGTCTGTCGACGAGAGTCGGGGCCTGATCACTGTCGTGTTCGTCCTCGATTTCACCAACGATCTGTTCCACAACGTCCTCGATCGTAATTAGTCCATCGATGCCGCCGTATTCGTCGACCACGAGTGCCATATGCGCGCGCTTGAGGCGCATTTCCAGTAACAAATCCAGGACGCGCACAGCTGGCGAAACGAATAGCATGTTGCGGACTATATCTCGCAAAGTCGGCATCGCCCCGGCCTCGGGCGCGCCGCGGTCCCCGACCATGACCGCAAGATCCTTGATGTGGACCAACCCGACGACGTCATCGAGCGTGTCGCGGTACACGGGCAATCGGGAGTGACGCTCCTTCATGAGTAGCGTCAATACTTCGGGCAGAGGCGTTTCCACCTCCACCGCAACAATATCGGGCCTGGGCACCATGATATCGGACGCGGCCACCGTACGCATCTTCAGCACATTGCCCAGCAGCAGCCGTTCGTTGGGATCGATCACCGGGCCGCCGTCGGGCGGGCCCTCCTCGTTGCGCTCCTCGATCAATTCCTCAATGACGTCGCGCACGCTCTCGGCCCCGACGCTCTCGGGAGTCAGCCAGCAACGCAAGGTATGAAACGGGCCCCGTTTAGGCTCGACAGGCGCCTCCGGGACGGGTGGACGGATTTGCTCATTCATCGACGAACCCGCCGCTTCCGGATGGCCGTCCGCGCCGGCGGCCCGCCGGGCGCTAAGGCGTAGGGGTCCGAAATATTGAGACCAGCCAGAATTTTCTTCTCCAATCGCTCCATGGTCGCCGCGTCATCATGGCGTTCATGATCATAGCCCAAAAGATGCAAAACACCATGCACGACCAGGTGCGACAAATGTGCCTTCAAGGTCTTGTGCCCCGCCTTCGCTTCGCGCACGAGAACGCCGTAAGCCAGCGCGATGTCGCCCAAATATTGAATGGAATTGGGCGGCGATGCCCGGGCGGCCGCGGCCCGGCTCTTCGCATCAGCAAAGACCGGGAACGAGAGGACATCGGTCGTCTTGTCCTTCCCGCGGAAATCGGCATTCAGCTTTCGCACGGCGCCGTCGCCTGCCAGCAATATGCTCAGCTCAGCCGCCGACTTCGGGCCGGCTTCGGCGAGCGCGCTCAAGGCGGCGCGACGCGAGATCGCGACGGCATTGGGCAACGACCGGGTCCAGTTGCGCGCGCCGAGAATAATATTAGTCGTGGAGCTGCCGGCATTCTTGGCCGGCCGCGCTGTCTTTCGGGCCAAGCTGCTCACTCCCGCTTACTGGCCGGCGCGCTCGGCGGTTTAGCCGCCTCTAGGCGTTTGGCGTCGCGTTTATCGTAGGCTTCGACAATGCGCGCCACCAGATCGTGACGCACGACATCGACATGGGTAAATGAAACCCGGCCCACGCCCTTCAAGTCGCCGAGTGTCTCGAGCGCATCCGCAAGGCCGGACTTGTTTCCGCTCGGTAAATCAATCTGGCTTAAATCGCCAGTCACGACCATGCGCGAATTTTCACCCATACGCGTCAGCGCCATCTTAATCTGCATCGGTGTGGTGTTCTGGGCCTCGTCGAGGATTATGAACGCGCTATTCAGTGTGCGGCCGCGCATGAAAGCCAACGGCGCTACCTCGATCTCCCCGGACAGCAACAGCCTAGCGACATAATCCCCGGGCAGCATGTCGTAGAGCGCGTCGTAGAGTGGCCGCAGATAAGGATCAATCTTTTCGCGCATATCCCCGGGCAAGAAGCCGAGCCGTTCCCCGGCTTCGACGGCGGGGCGCGAGAGGATGATTCGGTCAACCGTCCCCGCGACCTTCAGGGCTACGGCTTTAGCGACCGCCAAATATGTCTTGCCCGTGCCTGCCGGTCCCAGGGCGAAAACGAGCTCGCAGGTCTGCAACGCTTGCAGATAGGCGGCCTGGCCGGGGGAACGTGCCGAGATGTGACGCTTGCGCGTGCGGATCGAAAGATCTTCCCCTGCGCCGTCGTCGGCTTGCATCAATCTCTCCTGCGCTTTTTCCTGCACCAGACGGGCCACGCCATCGACATCACCGCTTTCGACCGGCAAGCCCTCCAAAAGCCGCCTATAAAGCCGCCTCAACGCCGCCTCGGCGCGGGCAGCACGGACCGGCGGCCCCTCGATGGTCACGGTGTTTCCGCGGCTGTGTAGCACGACGTCGAGGCGTTGCTCGAGACGGGTCAAATTTCCATTGAGCGGGCCGACAAGCTGCTGCACCAGCCCGTTGTCCGAGAATTCGCAGGCGAGATGGTTGGCTTCACTCACGGTCGTGCTTATCCCACGCCGTCGTCCATGTACCTCCGGTCATATGTCACCGATCACGCGTGCGCCGCCTGGAGGTGAGGCGGTAACGCTGAAGCTGAAGCGGCCGCCCACACTCCGCCGAGGCTGTAAGCCTCCACCGAGACGACGGTCAGTGGCACGATCGCGCCAATATATGCCGGGTCTGCCATGACGTGGACGGCCTGCAGGTAGGGGCTGCGGCCAACCAGTTGGCCGGGGTTGCGGCCGCAGCCCGTTAGCAATACGTCGAAGGTGCGGCCGACACATGAGCTGTTGAAATTGCGCAGCTGCGTATCTAACAGCTGCTGCAGGATGTGCAGGCGCGCGGATTTAATCTCGTCGGAGACTTGCGGTTTCAGGATCGCGGCGGGTGTGCCGGGGCGCGGACTGTACTTGAACGAGAAGGATTGCACGAAGCCTATCTCATTGACGAGTTCCAGCGTTTCGTCGAAATCGCCATCAGTCTCGCCAGGATAGCCGGTAATGAAGTCCGAGGAGAGCGCCATATCTGGCCGCATCTCCTTGAGCTTAGCGACGATGCGACGATAGTCGTCCCGGCTGTGACCGCGATTCATCGCCGCCAGAATCTTGTCCGACCCAGATTGCACCGGCAGATGCAAGAATGGCATGAGCTGCGGAACGTCGCGGTGCGCGGCGATCAGGCTGTCATCCATGTCGCGCGGATGCGATGTGGTGTACCGGATGCGCGCAAGGCCGTCGATTTCCGCGAGCGCCCGGATCAGACGCCCCAAATTCCAACTCATGGCGGCCTCGGGTCCAGCTCCGTGGTAGGCGTTGACATTCTGGCCAAGCAGCGTGATTTCGCGCGCGCCGCCGGCGACCAATCCCCGTGCTTCGCGCACGATGTCGGCGGCTGGCCGCGAGTACTCGCTGCCGCGCGTGTAAGGCACAACGCAGAATGTACAAAATTTGTCACAGCCTTCCTGCACCGAGAGGAAGGCTGTGGGACCATCGGCTTTGGGCGCGGGCAGGTGATCGAATTTCGGTTCCGACGGAAATTCGGTGTCCAGTATGCCGCGCCTCGCGGGCGAGATTCCGGCCTCGTCCCGCGCCCGCGCGGCCCGCGCCACCATTTCCGGTAGGCGGTGATAGGTCTGAGGTCCGAGAACGATGTCGACGTAGGGCGCCCGGGCCATGATCTCGGCACCCTCGGCCTGTGCTACACAGCCGGCGACGGCGATGATCATGTCGCTGCCGGACGCGATCCGGCCAGTTTTCAACTGGCGCAGGCGACCCAAATCCGAAAACACCTTCTCGGAAGCTTTCTCGCGGATATGGCAGGTATTTAAAATCACCATGTCGGCGTCGCCGGGTTGGTCCGTCGGACTAAAACCCAAGGGGGCGAGCACGTCGGCCATGCGTCCGGAATCGTAAACGTTCATCTGACAGCCGTAAGTCTTGATGAACAGTTTCTTGGTGCGCGCGACGATTTTGGCGGTGTCGCCCATCGTTTGGTACAGCGGCCTTTTCAGATATTCCCGGTCAGCTCATGGGGTTGGGGAAAGAACGCCCAACCGATCGCCAGTTTCTCATACTCTATTGGGGGCTGTCATAGCAAAGAGGCGAAAGGCTATGCCACGGAACGTCCCGCCAGCAGACAGGCCATCTCCGTGCGCACGACGTGGTCGCAATGGGCCGCGAGCGCCTTTCGGTTGGGAAAATCGGCCAACGTCACGGGCGGATGGAAGGTAACCTCCACCGTTAGCGTGCCCAGCTTTGCTGCATGCCAGAGGTGGGGGCCCAACTCCATATCGCCGTACCACGCGACATAGGGCCTCCAACCGACACCAAGCGGAAGCCCGTTCAGGCGTGTATAGGCAAGTGACACCGGCTGAACCGCGATCCCTCGGCTCCGTCCGAGTGAATCAGTCACTTGCCGCTCGGCTACCGTAAACAGCGCGCTCTTGAAGGGCTTCATGTGATTGCCGTCCCCGGATGTCGACTCCGGAAACATGATCAAGGTGTCGCCGGCGTCGAGGCGATCCTGAATTTGATCGCGGGCATTGCTGGTCGCGCTGCGCCGACGCTCGATGAAGACACTCCGACCGGCCTTGGCCATGATCCCAAAGATTGGCCACTGAGCGATATCGGCCTTGGCGATAAAGTCGCCGGCAACCAGCGAGCCGAGGGCAACGATATCGAAGTACGATATGTGATTGCTGATGACGAGATGCGGCCTTTCCGAGTTTTGCAAGCCTCGGACCACGACCCGCAGGCCAACAATCTTCGTCACGACGCGGTAATACCCGCGCCGGAAGGGTGCCGAGTTCACCCGTATCGCATTTAGGCTTGCGGAAATAATCGTCGCCAGAACCGAAATGAGCAGGAAGGTCGTCAATCGCAGGACAGCAACGACCGTTCCGACCGCCGTCGTCGGCAACGTCAAGTCTGAATTCACGAAGCTCTTTTGAATGATTCGGTCCCGCGGCGCTCAGCGACGTCAAAATGGCGCGTGTAACGCTCGGCAATCAATTCGGTTTTGACGACGACGCAGACATCTGTGGTGTTGAATTGATGGTCGACCACCGCGCCATCGCCGACAAAAGCGCCGACACGCAAGTACCCCTTTAAGAGCGGAGGCAAGCTGGCGAGGACGCGCTTCGGATCGATTGCGTCCTTTGGCAGGAGATTCATGTTGGCGTAGCGCAAGGGCAGGGCTCGGGGACGGATGGCCTCGGGCGCAAGATGATAGTGATAGAGGTATGATAGCTGCATGGCCAATTGCTCGGGGTCGGTTCCCGGCAGGCTTGCGCAGCCAAACATCAGATCAATACCGTGAGAATTCAGATATTCGGCAATGCCCCGCCACAAGAGGTTGAGCGTGGCTCGGTCGCGATAGGCCGCATCCACACAGCTGCGGCCCAACTCCATAATGGTGCCTGAAAAATTCGTCAGTGCGGCGATGTCGTATTCCGACGCCGAGTAAAATCCGCCGGCCGTGCGGGCGTGCTCGCGGCGCATGAGGCGGTAAGTGCCAACCACTTGCGATCCGTTGGGCCGCTGCTGGTCAACGACGATGAGATGATCGCAAGTCGTGTCGAAATGGTCGAAGTCACGCTGGGCCGCGGCCATCGCCGGCAGCGGATGCGCGCCCATCTCGTCATAGAACACGCGATAGCGCAGCGCCTGAGCGGCATCCAGCTCGTTAGCCGACGTCGCCAGGCGAATGATTTGATTGCCGGCAATCACCGGCTCGAAGGTGCACTGAGAACCGCGTACGAATTCGGTGCCCGCTCTCGTGAGCTCAACGGCCCCTGCCGGCGGAGCGGCGCCGGGAACCGAAGGACTCGAAGCGCTGGCAGGTGGTCTTTGGCCGGCGGGCTGGGGAAATAAAATTGCCAAGTTCAATCCGCGTCCATGTCTATTGCGGGGGCTGTGCTTGCGTTGACCCAGAAACTGCAAAGTCAATTGGAGTGTCGACTTCAAGGTCGACTTGGTTTTGCGGTTGATCTCGATCGTCGACTGCAACGTCGATCTTGCGAGGCCACGGATCGTTACAGGGGTTCCCGCCACGTTTCGCTCCTCGACGCACCATTGTTACGTATATGTGACGGAAATTCTAGCCCTTCCATCCCACCTATCGCAAGAATGTACCCGGTGAGCCACAATATGTCGTGTTATCGTTATGTTTCTTTTTCCGAACCCATTGGAACGACGAACAGCTCCAACCG
Organism: Caenispirillum bisanense; assembly: GCA_945906455.1. GTDB lineage: Bacteria > Pseudomonadota > Alphaproteobacteria > Rhodospirillales > Rhodospirillaceae > SHVO01. The sequence continues at coordinate 13,424 of CAMDRB010000009.1, read as the reverse complement.
ATGACCGACGAGTTTGTAGCCGTGAGCCCGGGCAATCTCGTGCTGGAGGCGTTCGATCTCATCGTTGCTGAATTCCGTCACCGTGCCTGAGCGCATGTCGATCAAATGGTCATGGTGAGTTGTCGGGGTTTCCTCGTAGCGTGCCCGGCCATCGCCGAACTCATGGCGTTTGACGATCCCGGCCTCCTCGAAAAGCCGCATGGTGCGGTAGACCGTGGCGATGGAAATGCGTGGGTCTTCAGCCGCCGAGCGGCGATGAACTTCCTCGACGTCGGGATGATCCTGTGCCTCCGACAGCACGCGGGCGATAACCCGCCGCTGCTCGGTCATTTTCATACCCTTCTGGGCGCAGATTTTCTCGATATGGGATGCTGCTTGAGTCATACCGCCTACCCTAACCTTACGATCCCGGTCAGCGCCCTAAACCGTTCCGGTCACGCTATCATAGGGCTCTAGCTCGCCCCCTGAAACGGGAAGCCGGGTTCGCCGTCGGCGATACCGTCAGAAATAGGGCCGGGCAGGTGCCGAAAAGCCACGAATCCCAGGCTTCGCGTCATCCCGACACTATATATATTATTGTATCCTCAAACTCCATTAACCCCGAAGGCTCGCCCAAGGGCGTCACGAAGTTCATCGATGGACCCAATAGAGTACTTTATCGATATCACCGCGGACGTCTGCCCCCTGACGTTTGTCAAAACGAAATTGCTTCTCGAAAGGATGCCGTCGGGAGCCATGGCCACCGTGCGCCTGCGTGGCGTGCAGCCTCTCGATAACGTGCCGCGTTCGGTAAGGGCCCATGGCCACGACGTGATTTCACTGCTGCCCGAGGATGCGCAATCTGCGTCCGACCCGCGCCTTGCGCATATCCTGATCGTGCGCCGTCGCTAAAGCAGCGCGACGGGGCGCATCATGACAACGGCATCGGCGGCGGCTCGCGTTGGACTGCTGGCGTAGTAGTTGGGCCGTGTTCCGCAGACGGTAAAGCCGTGACGCGCGTAGAGTGCGCGGGCCTCGGCGTTGTCGGCGGCGACCTCCAGGAACCAGCGCGCGATGGAACCGGCCTGCAAGTGAGTAGAAGCCGCTTCGAGAAGCCGCGAAGCCACGCCCTGGCGCCGATGTTCGGGCTCGACTGCCAGGGTCAAAATCTCGGCCTCGTCGGCGACGGCGCGTATCAGGATAAATCCAACGGGACATTCGGATCCTTCCGCCATCAAAGCCATAATCCCGGGCTGGCGCAGCAGGATTTCAAACTCGGATGCTTGCCATGGCGAAGCAAAGCAGTGGCCATGCAAGATCGCCAACACACCAGCCTGTTCGGGTCCAAAACGTGCAATCCGGTTCATGGTCGTAACCGCCCGCCGTAGGGCGGCATCACCGCCTCAGGGAGACGGACATAGACCGGCACCGGTCCGTCGGGACTCGGATCGCGCCGCGCCGCCAGCCGCGCGAGGACGGCGGGCTCAGGCAAGGCATCGGCCGACGACATCACCGCGCGCGGGCCGATGTTGGCGATGGCGATGGCGGCGCCGTCCCCTACCACCAACAACGGGCCGGGCGCAGCCCATCCCGCGAGGTCGTCCAGCGCCATAGCCCGCACAGGTCCGGTCTCGCGCAAGGAGCGGTCGAATTGATGAACGTAGAGGTCGCCGCGCTTGGTATCGATGGCAGCGAGAATGTGCGCGAAGTCACCCGCGTTCTGGCGCTCTGCATCGCCCACCGATGCCGCCAAGATCTCCGTGGTCATCACCCCGACGACCGCTTTGTCCGCGGCCAGCCCCAAGCCGCGCGCAGCGGAAAGTCCGACGCGCACACCGGTAAATGACCCCGGCCCGTCGCTGACGGCGATCCGGTCCAAATCGGCGTAAGTGGCCCCACCGCTTGCCATGACCCCTTCGATGAGCGGCATAAGCGCCTCGGCCTGGCCCCGTTCCATCAGCACCCGCCCGGTGGAGAGCACGGCGCCGTCACGCCATAGGGCGGCTGAACAAGCAGCCGCGGAGGTATCGAATGCGAGAATCAGCATGAGCGGCTCAAATCGTGTTGGACTTGCGATAAGGTCTGGGGATATGCGCTATCACAGGATATTCGTAATCAGGAACGGCGACCATGCCCCCCGTTACAAGCCTCGTCGAGATCGCGCCGCCCGCCTACGATGTCGATATTTTTATCGCCTACGCTACGCCGAGAAATTTTACCGGACAGCCGGTCTACAGCCGGCCGGGCTGCTACCTGCATCCCGATGCGGCGGCCTGCCTAGGCAAAGCCATCGCCCTTGCCAAGCCGCTGGGCCTGCGCCTTAAAATCTTCGACGCCTTTCGTCCTTCGGAAGCGCAGTGGGTCCTGTGGAATCACACGCCCGACCCTGAGTTCCTCGCCGATCCGCGGCGCGGCTCGCCACATTCTATGGGCGCGGCGGTTGATCTGACGTTGATCGACGCCGGCGGAGCCGAGCTTGATATGGGCACGGCCTTCGACGCCTTCACACCGCTGTCCCATCATGGCGTGCTCGATCTCGGCGCCGAGGCTCAGCGCAATCGCGCACTGCTGCTCGGCATCATGACCGCCGCAGGTTGGGATTTTTACCGCAACGAGTGGTGGCACTATCAGCTTTTCAATCCCCGCGGGCGCTTTGAGGTCTTGAGCGACAACGCGCTGGCTCAGCCGATGATGCCGGGGCCGCGAACCTTGCTCTAGATTTGCGCCAAGATGTCGGCGGCTGATTTTGGCTTGCGGACGGCGCGCGCTCCGCTCTTTTGAATCTCAAGCGCCAGCTGCAACCACTCGGCGGCTTTGGCCGTATCGCCACGCTCGCGCCTTTCGATGTCAGCCAATAGCTGGGCGGCGCGCGCCCGAACGTCGGGCGAAGCGTCGGCGCCGGTCAAGCCCGCCAATCGATTGCGGGCTTGGCTCCATGACTCGATGCTCAGCGCCGCTGTCGCCACCGCGAGGCGGCTTTCCGGATGATCAGGCGCCGCCTTCGCGAGTCCATCGATCCGGCGCGCCCAATCCTGCGCCGACTCGCCGGCGATCAAGCTCCGGTAAGCGGCGAGAAGTTCACGGGTTGGCTCCGTTGCCCAGGCGCGCTCGACGGCGCTCGCGGCCTTGCGGCCCTTACCCTGGGCCGTCATCGCCTTGGCGAAGGCAGCCACGGCAGCGCCATTGGTTTCGTCCACATCCATCGCCTTCTTCGCCGCGTTTGCGGCGGTGGGCGCATCGCCAAGGTCGAGCACGGCATGGGCCTGCTTGGTCAACAGCCGTGATGTCAGGCGTTTCAACTCGGTCGGTGAATAGGCCGCGCGCGCCAGCTTGCCGTCCAGCGCCGCGAGAGCCTCCGTCCAGCGTTCAGCCGCGATCTCCAGATCGAGCACCAGTAGCAGCGCCCAGGGCGGCGCGTCCTTACGCTCCAGCGCGCGCCGGCCGTGACCGAGGGCACCGGCGGCGTCGCCGTCAGTCACGGCCCTTTCAGCCAGGGCGCGCAGGCCCGCAAGTTCAGTTTCTGGCCGTGACAACAGGGCAAGCGCCGCTTCCTGCATCTCGCGCACATCGCCGGCCAGCGCGGCCGCATCCTTGCGCAGCACAAGCACGGCCGGATTATCGCTTAAAAGCCTGGCGGCCTCGCGCGCGAACTTTTGCGCCGCCGGGGCTTGTCCAGCCTGCACGGCGGCAAAGCCGTCGCCCAGACTGACAAGCCCGCGCTTGAAACGCCGTTCGCGGCGCGCGGCGACAAAGGCCAGGACGCTTCCACGGATGAGCGAGAACAAACGCATCACCAGAAGTACGGCGATCACCAAGGCGATCATCGTCATGACGAGAATGCCAACGGAGGTGTTAACTTGCCAGCCGCGCCAGGTCAGGCTCACGGTGCCCGGCTCGTTGGCGAGCCACACCGAGGCGGCCACCAGCGCCGTTAGGCCCAAGACGTAGATAATGAGACGCGGCATGCCTTCAGCGACCGTTGGTCACGGGCGTGGGCGGGGTCGCGCCAGCGCCCGTTGCCGCCACCGCCGCCACGGCCATGGTGGTTGCGTCCGCCGCCGCCTTTTCGGCGGCGACACGGGCTTTGGCGTCGGCGAGCCACGGTGCCGCCGTCTTGGCCACGGTCGCGCTCAAGCTGTTCATTTCCACGACCGCCGCCGCCAGATCACCTCCGGTCAGGCGCAGCTCCGCGCGGGCAAGCACGGCCGAAATGCTGGTGCCGGCAGCCTCGCCATCGAGGCGGCGCACCGTGACGATTGAAAAAATCCGGTCGAGAATTCGCCGGTACCAGGCGCCTGCCCCATCCGGGATGGCGCCCGCCCGCATGACCGCGGCGGCTGCCGGCCCGAAACGCCGCTCCAGCTCCTGCAAAGTCGGTATTCCGCGCGCCGCGAATTCGGCGAAGCCGCCATCGTCAATGGATTGTCCGCCCGCGCGCACCGCCAACATCTTGGCTATCTCCAGTTCAACCGCGAACGGTCGACCGGCAAGCACCGCTTCGCGCCACTGCGCCACGGCCATGAGCATGGCGATGTTGCCGCTCTGCTCCACTAAAGTCCTGCGCCCGGTTGTCTCGAGCACGGTCACCCGGTCCGAAAGTGCGAGTACGCTGTTGGCTTCGGCGCTGCGGCCTTCGAGCATATTTAAACGCTTGCTCAAATCTTCGAGTCGCGCTGAATTTCCAATGGCAGCCTCCAGAGTCGCGAGGCGCGCCGTGACCGCGGTCAGCTGCTCGGCTTGACTTGACAGACTGTCGCCCAAGGATGTCACGGCCTCGCCGCCCCCGGCTCCACCGGCGCGCGACTCGATCGCGGCAAGCCGCTGTGCGAGAGCCTGCGTCGCGGCGTTCAATCCGTCGGGCGACACCGGATTTCCAGGGCCTCGTTCCAACGCGGCGACCCGCGCCTTAAGGGCTGCAATTTCGGTTTGAACGGCAGCGGCCGGATCGGCCGGCACGGAAACCGATTCTACAACAGCAGGCGCGCCCTGGACGAATTGCTTGACGCGCGGCACCCACAAGGACGCGGAGCCGACCACGGCCGCGGCCATGATCGCTAAAAATACGAAAAGCGCCACGGCCCGACCCGGTCCGCCCCCTCCTCTGCGACCGAGAACTTCGGCCGCCGTGGTGGCATCAGGCTCTGCCGATGGCTCCGTCTCGGCCGCCGGGACTTCGCTATGCCCTAGGTACTTGAAGCGCTGATCCTTGGCGCGCAGGTCCGCCGCGTCCTCGGCCAAAAGACGCGCGGCGCGCCCTCCGCCGCGGGTGGCCGTTCTGGATTCGCCCAAAGCCGGCGCTCCGGATTCTGCGAACGCTAGCTCCTCCGCCGCATCTTCAAATACGGCCTCCGGAGTTTTAATTGGCACCACTTCTGACACGGGCAGTCTTTCCTTTGCTAGCGGCCTGCCGATTCCGGGATCAGGCTCGGACTCGGGTTCGACGACAGGCTGAGCGCGCGCCGTCATTGTAACCGATGGATTGATCTCCGCTACGGCGATGGTCGCGGTGGATGTTTCCTGGGGCGGTTTTGGGGTTGCGCGCGAATGCGGCCCTCGCTCGGGGGCGGGTGGTTCGGGCGTTTGGGGTTCCTGAACCGTGGGTTCGCCGGCACGCCCCACGGGCATTTGCCAAACCGCCGCGCGCAGATCTTCGCCTGGCGGTGCGGCACGTCGCCGGTCCAGCCAGACCTTAAGCCGTGCACTCCAGCCCTTGAGGGCCTGGCCGCGGTCCCCGCTTTCGCGCGCTTCTTGCTCCTGCGTGAGCCCTTGTCCCTCGGCCTTCTCTGCATTCGCCACCTTCGCCGCGTCGCGGGCGATGTCCTGGCGTTCACGCTTCTCGCCGGCCATGCGTTCGCGCTCCAGACGCTCACGTTCCAGCTGGTCGCGCTCGGCCCGTTCTTGAGCGCGGGCTTCGCGCTCGACTATCTTGGCGACCGCCTTCTCCAGGGCGATACGATCGCGCTCGGAGCGTTCATGCGCCAAGCGCGCTTGCTCGACCCGATCCAACTCCGCCCGCGCTGCGGCCAGGCGTTCTTGCTCGACATTCTCGGCCTCGGCGATCTCGCCGGCGATACGTTCGCGTTCGCTTCGTTCCTGAGCCGAGCGTTCGCGTTCCAGCCGATCGCGGTCCGCCCGCTCTCGGCTCAGGCGCTCGCGCTCGGCCTCCTCAATCGCCGCCCTCTCCTCGACAAAACGTTGACTCTCGGCCCGCTCCTGGGCCAAGCGCTCTTGATCACGCTGCGCCAACCTAGCCTGCTCTTGAGCGGCCCGCCCGCGTTCGAGCGTTTCGGCCTCCGACCTCTCCCGGGCGATACGTTCGCCCTCGGCGCGTTCTTCGAACAAGCGCTCTTGCTCCAGCCGATCCAATTCAGCGCGCTCTTGAGCCACGCGTTCTCGTTCGATCCGCTCGGTTTCCGCGATGTCGCGGGCGACGCGCGCCCGGCTCTTTCGACGGTCAAGCGTTCGCGTTCTAGGCGGTCGTACTCCGCACGCTCGAGGACAATGCGCTCCTGTTCCGTTTTCGCCAGTGCGATTTTTTCCTGAGCCAGGCGACCGCGCTCGCCGCGTTCTTCGGCCTGGCCTTCGCGTTCGATTCTCTCACGTTCGGCCTTCTCTGCCATCGCCGCTTCGGCCGCCCGCGCCCGCTCAAGCTTCGCTCGGCTGGCCTTCTCGGCGGCAATCCGCACGCGCTCGGCCTTTTCGCGCGCGAATTTCTCGCTCTGCAGGCGTTCCTGTTCGGCACGCGCCCCGCCAGCCGGTCGTTCTCCACCTTTCTTGCGGCGGCTCTTTCGGCGGCGATATGCTCGCGATCGGCGCGTTCTTCGAATAAGCGTTCTTGCTCCAGCCGATCCAATTCAGCGCGCTCTTGAGCTACCCGTTCTCGCTCGATCCGTTCGGTTTCCGCGATGTCGCGGGCAATGCGCTCGCGCTCGGCGTTTTCGACGGCCAAGCGTTCGCCTTCTAGGCGGTCGTACTCCGCGCGCTCGAGGACAATGCGTTCCTGTTCCGTTTTCGCCAGCGCGATTTTTTCCTGAGCCAGACGACCCCGCTCCGCCCGTTCTTTGGCTTGGCGGTCGCGCTCGATTCTCCCACGTTCGGCCTTCTCTGCCATCGCCGCGTCGGCCGCCCGCGCCCGCTCAAGCTCCGCTCGGATGGCCTTCTCGCCGGCAATCCGCTCGCGCTCGGCCTTTTCGCTCGCCAATCTCTCTTGCTCGAGTCCTTCACGCTCGGCCCTTTCACGTGCGGCCCTCTCGCTTTGCACGCTTTCCTCGGCGGCGCGTGCCAGCTCAGTCCGGCGCCGTGCCTCGCGATCGCGCTCGGCCTCGGCGCGGGCGGCCGCTGCCGCTGCGCGCACTATCTCGGTTTGTTCGCTCGCCAACCGTTCCCGTTCGGCGCGCTCAAGCTCCAGGCGCTCGTGTTCAGCACGTTGACGCTCGGCCTCTTCGCGCCTGCTTGTCTCACGGGCGGCGCGTTCTTCCTCGACCCGGTCCACGAGTTTGACGTCCAGGGCGCCAAACACTGTCTCGAGGTCCGCTCCAGCCGGTACGCTGACGCCACCCAATTTCAAGGCCCGGAGCGGTGCGGCGACGACCGGCGTTGCCGCGACCGTGGCCAGCGAGGCGACCAGCGGTTCCATCCCAGACTTTTGGACCAGGGCAACAAATGCGCGGGCCTCGTCGGCGGTCAAGAAAAGGGCCGCGTCGACGGCGCGAGCGCGCAATGCCGCCTCCAGTTCTGCGGGAATTGTGGCGACGCGTTTAAGCGTGTAGAGCGGCATGGGGCGCACGGCGAAACCCATGTTGCTGAGCATCGTCGGCAAGTTGATCGGCGCGACGGTACTGCACGCATAAATAAGCGCGCCGTTCGCCGGCGTGAGTTTGCGCTCGATCAGCCGCGCGAGGTCGGCGGAATCGTCCTTGGCGGTCTCGATTTCCATAAAACCGAGGCGCCGGAGTTCGGCGGTTGTCACCGCGCTATCGGTGAAGACCGGGAAGGTCCTGACGCCGACATGGTCTGCCAAGGCCCGCGCGCCCTCGGCACTGGTCACCAAAAATCCTTGCGCTCCGGCAAGATTAATTTTCGGCGGCAGCGCGCGTTCGGCGGTCAGCAAAGGAACTGAAACGCCCTGGTGGCCGCGGGCTTTCAGAGCTGCAACCAAGCCGCTGGCATCCGCCGCCAACTGTGTAATCAGCACCCGCATGGCTGTTCCCGAGGGCCTTTCCTTAGAGTCCTTCCCGGCGCGCGGAAGGCGCGCATCTTATAGTTGCCGGCCTTCGCCGGCGCGGGCGAATCACCGCGCCGGATGAGAAGGCCTCTAAATCAAATTCTTGAGCACGTCCCGCCTGCGCGCGAAGGCGCGCATCCTTATAAGATGCCGGCCTTCGCCGGCGGAAAACCGGTACCCACCTTTCCGGGACGTGCTCTAGCACCTGCCGCCCAAGTGTTGTAGAGGCTGATACCTAGTGTGAAAAGCCGATTTGCGGTCCACAAAAGGCACCGATTGAAGGCCCTTGATGTTCGTTCTGGGCATAGAAACCAGTTGCGATGAGACTGCCGCCGCCGTGGTGGAGGGCGATGGCCGTGTCTTGTCCCACGCTGTCCTTAGCCAAATCGCCGAGCACCTGCCCTACGGCGGCATCGTCCCGGAAATCGCGGCGCGCGCCCATCTTGCTAATCTCGACCGATTGGTCGCTCGGGCCATGGCTGACGCCGGCATCGGATTTTCCGATCTCGGTGGCGTCGCCGCCACCGCCGGCCCCGGGCTGATCGGCGGCGTCATCGTCGGCCTCATGACGGCCAAGGCGATCGCTGCCGTTCATAAGATTCCGCTCATGGCTGTCAATCACCTGGAAGGTCACGCGCTGACGGCGCGACTCACGGACAAGGTTGCGTTTCCCTATCTCTTGCTGCTGATTTCCGGCGGGCATTGCCAAATTTTGGCCGCCGAAGGTGTGGGACGTTATCGCCGTCTCGGCACCACGCTCGATGATGCCGCAGGCGAGGCCTTCGACAAAGCCGCGAAAATGTTGGGCCTGGGTTATCCCGGCGGCCCCGCTATCGCACGCGCGGCCCTGTCCGGCGATCCGAAGCGCTTTGCCTTTCCCCGGCCGCTCAAGGGCCGGCCCGGCTGCGACTTCTCATTTTCCGGCCTGAAGACCGCTGTCCGCCTGGCCGCCGAATCGCTTCCCCCCGGCCCGCTCGCGGAAAAAGACATTGCCGATATCGCGGCTTCCTTCCAGGCGGCGATGGTCGACGCGATTGCCGATCGTGTCGCGCGCGCTGCCGAGATCTTTTGTCGCGATTACCCGGGTGGCGAGGCGTTGGTGGTCGCGGGCGGCGTCGCCGCCAATGCAGCACTCCGTGCGCGCCTCGTCCAAACCGCGACGAAATCCCACTTGTCGTTGATCGCGCCGCCGCCGGCCCTTTGTACGGATAACGCCATCATGATTGCCTGGGCCGGTATCGAACGGCTGAAGCTGGGTCTTTCCGACTCACTCGACTTCAAGGCGCGCCCGCGCTGGCCGCTCGATCCCACTGCGCCCAAAGCCGCCAACGCGCGGTAGGCGCGCAATTAAGGCGAGGGCGGGATAATTTTAGACTCTGTAGTAGTCGCGAAACCAGGCGACGGTTTTTGCCAGGCCTTCGTCGAGGGAAATCTTGGGCTGATAGCCGACGGCGCGGTGCAAGGCGCTCACGTCACACCAGGTGCCTTCCACATCTCCCGACTGAATCGGCATGAAATGCCGCACGGCTTTTTTGCCGATGTGCTTTTCGAGCACGGCGATGAACTCCATCAGGTCAACGGGCGCGCCGAGTCCGATGTTGAATATACGAAACGGCGCCACGCCGCTCGCATCCGGCGCCGGCGTCGGCGACGTGGGATCCCATGATTCATCGGCCACGGGGATATGATCAATGATGCGCACCACCCCCTCGACGATATCGTCGATAAAGGTAAAATCGCGCATCATCCTGCCATCGTTATAAACCTCGATGGGGTCGCCGGCGATAATCCGCGCGGTGAATTTCTGCGGCGCCATGTCGGGTCGCCCCCACGGTCCGTAGACCGTGAAGAACCGCAAGCCGGTGACCGGAATTTTAAAAATATGCGCGTAGGAATGCGCGAGCAGTTCATTGGACCGCTTGCTCGCCGCATAGAGACTCAAAGGATGCCCCGCGCCGTGGTGTTCGGCGAAGGGCATGGCTTTGTTGGCGCCGTAGACCGCGCTTGTGGAAGCAAATACAAGATGCGCGACCTTCAAGGTCCGCGCCGCTTCCAGCACATTCATAAAGCCGGTGAGGTTGGCATCGATATAGGCTTGGGGATTGTCGATGCCGTAGCGCACGCCCGGCTGGGCAGCCAGGTGCACGATTCGCGTCGGCGCGATCCGCTCGCAGAGCGCGAGAAGCGCGTCCTTGGTTGCGAGATCCAGGCGGTGCCCGGTAAAGCCCTTTCGACCGTCAAGCCGCGCCCAGCGCGCCTCCTTCAGTTTCACGTCATAATAAGGCGTGAAGCTGTCGATGCCGTGCACAGCCTCGCCGTCGTCCAGAAGACGAGCGGCGACATGGGCGCCGACAAACCCCGCTGCTCCGGTCAGTAGAATCGTCATGGCATTGGTCTAGGCCGATTTTGTTAAGTATTGCAACGATCTTCACGGCTATCTCCACCCCTCGACATCGCCCCAAGGCCCATGCCAAGACTTTGGTCGGGTTGGTATTGCGGGCGGGGAGGTCTGCGGACAGATCATGCAACGCGTGGGAATCATCGGTGCCGGCGCGTGGGGCACGGCGCTCGCGGTTGTGGCGCGCCGGGCTGGCCGCGATGTCATGATCTGGGCGCTCGAGCCCGAGGTCATAGCCGCCGTCAACGACCGGCACTGCAATACGCCGTATTTGCCCGAGGTCGCCCTGGACCCGGCGATCATTGCCACCGCCGATGTGGCGCGGTCGGCCGATGTCGATATCATCATGCTCGTGGCCCCGGCGCAGCATGTGCGCGAGGTCTGCCTGTCCTTGGCGCCACATCTACGCCCAAGAATTCCGGTGGTGATTTGCGCTAAGGGCATCGAGCGCGGCACGTCCGCGCTGATGACCGACGTGGTGGCCGAAACCTTGCCTCAAGCGGTCATGATGGTGCTCTCGGGTCCTACGTTCGCCCGTGAAGTCGCCCTCGGCCTGCCGACCGCGATAACTTTGGGCGCGGCCGATCAGGCCTTGGGCCGTCAAGTTGCCGAGGCCATCGGTACACCGGCCTTTCGCCCCTATCTGACCGACGATGTGGTCGGCGCCGAAGTTGGCGGCGCGGTAAAGAACGTGCTCGCCATAGGGTGCGGCATGGCCGAGGGCAAGGGTCTAGGCGCCAATGCGAGGGCGGCGCTTCTGACCCGGGGCCTTGCCGAAATCGTCCGCCTCGCATTGGCGCGCGGCGGCCGGCCGGAAACCCTCATGGGACTTTCTGGGCTCGGTGATTTGGTGCTCACCGCGACGTCGCTGCAGTCACGCAATTATTCCCTCGGCGTTGCCCTGGGCCAGGGCCAGACCCTCGACCAAGTTCTGGGAACGCGGCGTTCGGTCACCGAAGGCGTGACCACGGCGGAGGCGGTCGCGACCCTCGCGGCAAAACTCAAGGTGGATATGCCGATTTGCGCCGCGATCGACAAGGTACTCAACCACGGCGCCGCCATCGACGACATGCTACGCCGACTGCTAGAACGCCCGTTGCGCGACGAAGTTGATGCGGCCGTCAAGCGCAACTAGCGCAACTGGCGCATCGTGATCGCAAGGAGACATGCGTGAGCAAAGCCGCCCACCTCTATCCGGTGATTCTATCCGGCGGCAGTGGCTCGCGGCTCTGGCCGTTGTCGCGCGAGGAGTTTCCGAAGCAGCTGCAACCTCTGACGTCCGAGCGGAGCTTGCTGCAGGAAACCGCCCTCAGGCTCAATCAAGCCCGACGCGGGAACTTCCAGCTCCAAGCTCCGATCGTGGTTTGCAACGACGCGCATCGCTTTGTGGTCGCCGAGCAGCTGCGTGCCGTCGGCATTGAACCCAAAGCCATCATCATCGAGCCCCAGGGCCGCAATACCGCGCCGGCCGCCTGCGTTGCCGCGCTGCTTCTTGAAGCTGAGCCGGACGCGCTCATGCTTGTCATGCCGTCGGATCATCTCGTGCGCGTTCCGGAGGCCTTCTTCGAGGCCGTGACCAAGGCCGTGCCCGTGGCGCAAAGCGGACGGCTTGTCGCTTTTGGCATCCGCCCGACCGCTCCGGCAACGGCCTACGGTTACATCAAACAAGGCGAGGCACTGGCCGGTGCCGCCCATGCCGTCGCGCGCTTTGTCGAAAAGCCCGATGCGGCAACGGCGGCGGATTTCGTAAAATCCGGCGATTATTACTGGAATGGCGGCATCTTCTTGTGGCCGGTTGGGCTCTTTCTCGACGAACTGGCAGCCTGCGAGCCGCAGATTCCGCCGGCGTGTCGGGTCGCGCTCGGCCAGGGACAAAACGATCTTTTCTTCTTCCGCCTCGATGCAGCGGCGTTCGCGAAGGTGCCCGCGCAGTCCATCGACTACGGCGTCATGGAGCGCACCAACAAGGCCGCAGTTGTCGCCGTCGACATGGGGTGGTCGGACGTCGGCTCCTGGAGCGCGCTCCATGATGAGGCGGCCCACGACGCCGCCGGCAATACCATCGTGGGCGATGTCGTCGCGCTCGATACCCACGATTCGTATGTCCGTACCGACAAACAACTGACCGCCGTCATCGGCATCAAGAACGCCATCGTTGTGGTGACCGCCGACGCCGTTCTGGTTGCCGATAAAGGCCACGATCAGAAGGTGAAGCAAGTCGTCGAACGCCTCAAGGCCGCAGGCAGGACCGAGGCCACGGCCCAAGCGCGCACGCACCGGCCCTGGGGATGGTTCCAGACCATGGACGAAGGCCACCGCTTCAAGGTCAAACGGCTTTGCGTCAAGCCCGGCGCGAAACTCTCCTTGCAGAAGCATTGGCACCGCAGCGAGCACTGGATCGTGGTCACGGGTGTCGCGCTGGTGACGCGGGGCGACGATGATTTCACCTTGCGCGAAAACGAGTCTACTTATATCGCCGCCGGCACGCTGCATCGGCTCGCCAATCCCGGTCAAGCGGAGCTGCACATGGTCGAGGTGCAGTCGGGCGAATACGTCGGCGAGGATGACATCGTGCGCATCGCCGACGATTACGGCCGAAGCACCGAAGGTTCTGCTCGATCAGGGTCACGGCCCAGGCCGAAGGCCAAGACACGAAAAGCTACCGCTAGGAACCTAGGGACACTCTGAATAAGTCATCGACACGCCAGGGTCCTTGTGATTCTTAGTCTGATGCGGGTGTGAAGCAAAGGAATTGCTCCTATGAAGCAGCTGACTTTGGCGGTGGCGGGTTTCGAGCGGTACGCGAAGACGACGCGGCGCGCG
>CAMDRB010000008.1 GCA_945906455.1 Caenispirillum bisanense | reverse complement strand
CGGGCTGTTGCGGTCCGCCAATACCCCCTCAAGCGTCGCGCGGGACTTGGCACTCAGTCGCTTGATAACGTGCTTTGTCTGGTGCATCCGCCAGACCCGCACGACAGTATCGGTCAGGGAACCCCCAATGGATTCTCTTTCTTAGATTTGATCCACTAGATCATTGAGCACTGCGCCACGATTGATGTGAGCTCCGGCATGATCGGGCCTAAATTCCAGCGCCTTGTCTAAGCTCTCCAGTGCGGCCTGCAGACGGTGCAGATCACGAAGCGCTACGCCGCGGTTGATATAAGCCTCGGCGAAATCAGGTCTGACCTGAGTGGCTTTGTCATAGCTGCCGATGGCATCGTTAAGTCTTCCCAGCGACCACAGCGCAATCCCTCGGTCATTGTAGGCGCCGGCCAAGTTTGGTTGAAGGTTAAGCGCCCGGTCGTAATCCGCGACGGCAGCTTCGAAGCGGCCGATACCCTTCAGTGTATTGGCCCGGTTAATGTAGGCCTCGGTAAAGTCTGACCTGCTCCGAACGGCTCCGTCGTAGCTGGCGATGGCCGCCCCGTCTTGTCCCAGCGCCCGCAACGCGTTGCCTCGATTATTGTAGGCATCGGCGTAGTCGGGCGTTAGCGCAATTGCCCGGTCGTAGCTTGAGACGGCGTCTTGATGACGACCAATGCGCGCGAGCGCCGAGCCACGATTGTAGTGTGCCGCGGCATTTCCCGGGTTAACCGCGACCGCACGACCAAACCAAGCAACTGCTTGGCTTGAATCCCCCGCCTGCGCCGTGACGATGCCCAGCATGTGGAGCGCGTTGAAATGCTCCGGATGCAGCTTAATCAAACGCTCATAAATCTCGCCGGCACGGACGAGCTGACCCTTTTGATGGAGTGCCCAGCCCTCTTGAAAATCCGCCTCTGCCCGCGCAGCGATATCGGCTTCAGGGCTCGTCTGGCTCCCGGATGTCATCGGAGTTTTCCGCGATTTGGTTGCAATTTACCGGAGGGCACGACGTTACAACTTCAGCTTGGCGAGCGGGTGGTGCTGTTGCACCAACTTCTTCAGTCGCTCGTCAAGAACGTGGGTGTAAATCTGCGTCGTCGATATATCGGCGTGGCCGAGCATTTCCTGCAAGCTACGCAAATCGGCGCCGTGGGCCAACAAATGCGTGGCGAAGGAATGCCGCAAAACGTGCGGCGAGACGCGCGAGGGCGCAATGCCTGCGCGCACCGCAACGTCCTTTAACATTGTCGAGAACCCGCCGCGGGTAAGATGGCCGACATGCCCGCCCGAGGGAAACAACCACGCCGAGGCTTTGAGTTTCGCCGGTATGAACGTGTGACGCACGTCGAGATAGGCGGCGATGGCGGTGCGAGCGGCTTCGCCGACTGGGACCATACGTTCCTTGGCGCCTTTGCCGCGGACGATGATGCTGGCTTTGATCGCCGGGGGACGGCCTGAAATGGCGGCGAGCGGCAACGACACCAGTTCGGACACACGCAAGCCCGTAGCATAAAGCAGTTCCAGCAAGGCGGCGGCCCTGAGACCCTTGGCGCCATCCTCGGCGCGGGCGGCTCCGAGCAGGCGCGCGACCTCGCCTTCAGTCAAAAACTTCGGCAAGGGTCGACCGAGGCGCGGGCTGTCAAGTGCAGCGGTGGGATCGTCGGCGCGCAGACCTTCGCTGTAAAGGAATTTATAAAACTGGCGTAGGCACGAGAGGCGGCGCGCGGCCGTGCGCGGAGCGAGAGCCGCCTTATTCATGTGATGAAGATAGCGACGAACGTCGGCGGTGGCCGCCTTGGCCGCATCGTTCCTGAGAAATCCGGCGAAGTCGCCGAGGTCGCGGCCGTAGGCCTCGAGCGTGCGCGGCGATGCGCCGCGCTCTGCCGCCAACATCTCAAGGAATGTCTCCCCGAGGGGCGTCGCCCATAGCGGTGCAATGGCGCGTGTCATGGCGACCCATCAAAACTGACGGGCTTAAAGTCCCAGCGCAAGCAGGGTCTCGACCGCGAGCGCTCGGGCATCGCTTTCGCGGCCAACCGCTCGCAAAGATTCGATTACATGCTGTAACGCCGGAAAGGCGGCTTCGGCCGGGCCGGCTTCTCCGAGCACCACCAGCGCCAGCGCCGCTACTTCACCAGCGCGGCGGTCTTTGGCGGCAAGTGCGAGACCGTTCCACATGTGCGGCGTGAGAAAACTACCGCCGTTGGCCTGCACTGCCCCGCCCATTACCGGCAGCCAGTCGGCCGAAGTCACCGGTTCGCCGACGGCCGTCAGCAAGCTGAGCACGAGCTCTTGGCTTGAGGCGATGGTTTCTGCTGGGGTACTGGGCGGCAATGCCGCTGCCCAAGCGCGCAACGCCTGCGGTGGAATCGGCGAGCCGCCGCCCGTCAGCAATCTGTCGATCGGCCAGAGCCCATCGGCGATCTCACCAGCTTCACGTGATGTACGCGCCATATTGCGGGCGAGGTCGAGCCAGACTCTAGCCTTGCTCATGGCGGCTTTGTCCGCGGGACCCGCCGCGAGCAAACCGCGTGCGGCAACGCCGGCAAACCAGACAAGGTCGGCGCCCGGCTCCATCTCGGCCAACATTTCGGCATAGACCGGGCCCATCACTGTAAGGCTGGGCCCCTTCTCGCCGCGATCAACACGCACGAGGTCGAGCGCGAGGGCGATGACTTCGGCCCGCGCAGCCGGAACCGATTGCGCCAGGGCCGATTGAAAGAGGAAGGCGCGGCCGCGGGCATCGGCCGCCGTGATCTGGGTCAATGGCGGTGGCGGCGGGTCTTTGATGTTGACGCTGCGATAGACCGCGCGCAGCGTTTCCGGGCCAAGCGTTCCTACGGCGACCGCGCGCTCGGCTAGGAGGACGCGGGCCTCTTCCAAAGCCCGTCGACGGTCGCGGCGAACGGTCACTGGGGTCTTGTCGCCTTTGATAGCGGCGTCTTCGGGCAGCGACAGCGCCGCGAGCCAGCCCAGTGTGGCGGGATCGGTGATCTTCGCCTGCACGTCGGCAGTGTTGGCGGGCAGAACCGCGCCTGCCTTGCGAAGCATGGCGAAGTGCAAAGGCTCGACGCGCGCGAAGCCGGCCGGCAGCGGTGGCCGCCCTCCGCCGAGCACATCCGCTGCCCAGTAGAACACCGGATCCTCAACGCGCTGCTCACGCAGCAGGGCGAGGCCCAAGCTGGCCGCGTTACCTTGATTGATATCGAGCTGGCAGAATACTTGCACCTTTTGCCAATAGGTGTCGGGTGTTGCGTTGAGCGCCGCTTGAGTCTGCGCGCAAGCATCGCTGACATGGTTGGTGACAAGGTTGGACTCGGTCCGATAGCGCCGCAGGCCTTCGGTAATCTGGTCCGCGGGCACGAGGTCGAGAAGCGCATTGACCTCGGCCCAATCGCCGAGCCCCGCAAGTGTTGATACCCTGGTCTCCAGAAGCCACTGAGAGGCCGAAAGCGTCTCATCGGCAGTGCCGGTCGAATCCGGAGCTGCGTTGGCGACATCAGCGCTCTGCGTCAGCGGCGACGGCGGCGCACCCGGCGACAGCAACAAGTTTTTGGTGAGATGGCGCATGGCCGGCGAAGCTGAACGACGGGGCAATTGCGGCAAGACTTGTTTCAGAAGTTCCAGATCGGTGCCGCGCCACAATTGCGCCGAAAAGCCGCCGACGGAAGTATCGACCAGGCCGATACGGTCCACACCCGGCGCGGCCAGGTCGCCGACATCGATACTCGGTTCCGGTGGGATGGGCTCGCCTTGCGGAACCGACTGCTCGGGCAATATCGAAATTGGCGCGGCGGGCAGAGGGGGCGCCGTCCCTGGCTGCGGGGCCGCTGCCGCCGCCAAACCGATGCCCAGCACACTCGCTCCCGCCAGGAGACCCCAGCAGGACATTGCTCGACGCCCAGCCGAATTCTGGGCCGAACCCATAAATGAATCGCTATTTGAAACGGTCATTTGGAATGACTTTTTCCGTCACGGCCGAAGGCGGGGGCATGTCCCAAGTCGCCAGGAAAGCGATGCCGCCGGCAAGAACGGCCAAGACCAGCAGAATTAGAAATTTAACCATGCTCTTATGTTGGCTCGGTTGCTTCTATATAACGGGACCAGATGTCGCCCCAAGCGCAGGCCCCGTGGGCTAGGCCTAGCAAGGGAGGCGGCGTCCGCCAAGGACACTACGCAACGGCTGTGATAAAGTCCATTCGGCCAATGGGTTGCACAGTTGATTGAAGCGGCCGGCCGGCGCTCCGCACGCTCCGGAGCCACTAAAAGAGCCAAAAAACGATTCTGACCGATGAACGAGACAGCCAAGATCCCGAGTAACGGCCCGGCGGAGCCAGCAACCCTGGCCCGGTCCATCGTGCTCGTCGGGCTCATGGGTGCCGGCAAGAGCTGCATCGGCCGGCGCCTCGCGCAACGCCTGGACGTTGCCTTCGTCGATGCCGATGCCGAGATCGAACTGGCCGCGGGCTGCACGATCGCCGAAATCTTTGAGAAATACGGAGAAGGTGCGTTCCGCGATGGCGAACGCCGGGTGATGTCTCGGTTGCTCCAAGGTCCGCCCACGATTCTGGCCGCCGGCGGCGGGGCCTTCATGGATGCCGAAACGCGCGAATTGATTCGCGAGCACGCGGTATCGGTCTGGTTGCGCGCGGACTTGGACACGCTGGCCGCGCGCACCAAGGGCCGCGGCCACCGCCCCTTGCTCAACGCCGGCGATCCGCGCGAAACATTGGCGAAACTGATAGAAGTGCGCTACCCGGTTTACGCTGAAGCGGATATCACCGTCGATACCGGTGCCGATAATCCCAACCTCACCTGCGTACGCGTGATCGAAGCCCTCGCCAAGATCGCGCCCACCTTCGCGACGCCCGCGCCATGAACACCGGTGCCGCGCGCCTAGTCGTGGCCGACCCCGCCGTCGTTACGGTCGCGCTTGGGTCACGCACCTATCACATACATGTCGGGCGCGGCCTGCTGGCCCAGGCTGGCGAGCTTTGCGCGACGGTCCTCAAGCAGCGCCGCGTGTTCATTGTCACCGACAGCAAGGTAGCGCCGCTTTACCTCGGTGCGCTCAGCGCAAACTTCGCGGCGGCCGGCATTCGCGCCGACCACATCGTCGTTCCCGCCGGCGAGACCAGCAAAGACTTCGCGCACTTGCAACAAGTCCTGGATGCGATGCTCAGCGCCAAATGCGAACGCGGCACGATGATCGTCGCCCTCGGGGGTGGTGTGGTCGGTGACCTGGCCGGATTCGCCGCGGCAGTCCTATTGCGCGGCGTTGAATTCATCCAAATTCCGACGACGCTGCTCGCGCAGGTTGACAGCTCGGTCGGCGGAAAGACCGGCATCAATACGCCCGCCGGCAAGAATCTGGTCGGCGCCTTTCATCAGCCGCGCCTCGTCCTGGCCGATACCGCCGTGCTCGACACGCTCCCGCGGCGCGAGCTGGTCGCCGGTTATGCCGAAGTCGCCAAATACGGATTGCTCGGCGATCCGGGGTTTTGGTCTTGGCTTGAGGCCAACGGCGCACCCGCGCTGTCCGGAGGCGATAGTGCTCACGCCGCCTTGCGCCACTGCATCGTCACAAGCTGCGCGGCCAAAGCGCGCATCGTCGCCGCCGACGAGAAGGAAAACGGCGCGCGCGCGTTATTGAACCTCGGCCACACTTTCGGTCATGCGCTCGAGGCCGAAATGGGGTATGGCGGCGACCTTCTGCACGGCGAAGCCGTGGCGGCGGGAATCGTTCTGGCCTTTGAACTGTCGGCGCGCCTTGGCCTTTGCCCGTCTCAGGATGTCGCACGCGTCCGGGCTCATTTCACCGCGGTCGGCTTGCCGGTCGCGCCCCCCCGGCGCGGACCGCGCGGCGCGATAACACCCGCGATGCTCATCCAGCACATGACACAAGACAAGAAGATGAAGGATGGCACGCTAACCTTTGTGCTGGCACGGGGCATCGGCAAGGCTTTCCTCACCGACGAGGTGCCGCGCGCGCAGCTCGAAGCCGTGCTGACCGCAGCGTTGACCGGCTAGACTTTATCCACGCCTCTGCCTGACGGAGCCAAGTTATGATAGTTATCGGATTGATCGTCCTCGTGCTGTTGACGATCGCGGCCTTCTTCTCCGCCGCCGAGACCGCGCTAACCACAGCGTCGAAACCCTTGATGCACCAGATGACGCTGGAAGGCGAAGATCGCGCCGACGTCGTCCTGCGCCTTCTCGGCCGGCGAGAAGGCATGATCTCGACGGTGTTGCTCGGCAACAATCTGGTCAACATCCTGGCCTCGGCCCTGACTACCAGCCTGATGATCGACATGTTCGGCAACGAGGGCATCGCCTATGCAACGGCGATCATGACCGTGATGGTGGTAATCTACGGTGAAATCCTACCCAAGACCTATGCGCTATTGCACCCGACCACGGTCGCTCTGCGCTGCGCGGGCGTCATGTCGGCGCTCGTCAAGCTGTTTGGACCATTCAATGCGGCAGTCGATTTTTTCGTCAAAGGCGCATTGCGCCTTTTCGGCGTGCCGATGTCGCAGGTCCGCACTTCCAGCCAGATTCTGGCTGAATTGCGCGGCGCCATCGAAGTGCAGATGGGTGACCGCCACATCAAAGACGAGGTGAAGCATGAGCGCGTCATGCTGCGAAGCGTTTTGGACTTGGCCGACGTCACTGTCGGCGAGGTTATGATTCACAGGAAAGAGGTCGCAACGATTGACGCTGACTTGCCCATCGCGGACGTCCTGGAGCAGATCGCCGACAGTCAATATTCGCGCGTGCCGCTATGGCGGGACCAGCCCGACAATATCGTCGGCGTGATTCACGCCAAGGCTCTGCTGCGCGCCGTCAACGCTACGGATCGAGGCGCCACGAACGTTGACGTGCTGTCCCTCGCGGCCAAGCCTTGGTTTATCCCGGATAGCACGACACTCCTCGACCAGCTCAATGCGTTCCGGGCGCGGCGCGAACACTTCGCCATGGTCGTGGACGAATATGGCACGTTGCTCGGCGCGGTGACGCTTGAGGACATTCTTGAGGAAATCGTCGGCGATATTGGCGACGAGCACGACATTCCCGTAGCCGGCGTACGGCCCCAGACCGACGGGTCGGTCATCATCGACGGCGGGGTGACGCTACGCGACCTCAATCGCGAATTTGACTGGGGCCTGCCCGACGATAAGGCCGCTACTTTAGCGGGTTTCGTGTTGCACGAAGCTCGCACGATTCCTGAGGCCGGCCAGCAATTCCTGTTCCATGGCTTCCGTTTTCAGGTTGTCCACCGTACCCGTAACCAGTTGACACTGTTGCGAGTTACCCCACCCAAACCGGCGTAAACCACGACCACGACCGCGGCTTGAATCCGCAGCCGACCTTGACCTAACCGGGGGTCGGGCCCAAACTGCTGCTCAGAGGGGTCCATAAAGGATCCTTGCCCAGGGCTGGACTCGAGGCTCTCGCCAGCCTTTCGCCGGGATTTGCTCCGTAAATGTCGACCCCTGAAGGGAGTGCGCCATGATCCGGAAAATTGTACCCGACGTCATCAGCGGACAGACACTACAAAAAATATCGCCGCGCGAGAATGTGCGGGCGGCCGCCAAAATGATGCGCGACAAAAAAATCGCCGCGGTTCTGGTGATGGAGGGTGAGGCCCTGGTCGGTATCATCACCGAACGCGATATGACCGTGCGGGTACTTGCCGCCGGCCTCGACCCCGACACCGCCACCGCCGCCGATATCATGACGATCAATCCTGACACACTATCGCCCGAGGATACCGCTTCCGACGCCATCAGCATGATGCGCAAACGCAACTACCGGCATCTTCCGGTGGTCGAAGGCACGCGCGTTGTCGGCATGGTATCGGTGCGCGACCTTTACGCCGTCTATAACACCGAGCTTGAGCAGGACTTGAAGGACCGCAACGCCTTCATCTACGGCGAAAGCTACGGCGGAATGCAGTGAGGCCGCGCATTTAGTTTTCGCCGGGGGCCGAGAGCTTCAACGACAGCGCGTGCACGCGTTCTTTAAGCTCGACCGCGAGAACCGCGTGCACAAGGCGCTGGCGTTCCACCCGCGATTTGCCGGCGAAGGCCTCCGATTCAATCGCAACATTGAAATGGGTCTCGCCCCCGCCGTCCGGGTTTGCACCGGCGTGGCCGTGGTGAAGCGACGACTCGTCGCCGATCTCCAGCCGTGTCGGCTGAAACGCCGCGGTGACTTTGGCTCGAATCCGGTCGCGGTAAACGCCCATGAAGGGCTCCCTATCGTGCGGGTCGATGACGACCCCCAACATGCATACTTGGCACGAATAAACAAGATTGCGGCAGCGGTCCAGGAGCCACATATTTGTCGGCGCATGAATCGGTCAAACCGCCAACGCGCGTCGGGAAGCGCAGAAATCTCCGAGCCCGGACTTCAAAACCCGGGCACGGACCGCTGTGCGTGGGACGGCTGCGCGGAAAACGGTGAGTATCGCGCGCCTAAGGATCGCACACTCGGCGATTACCAGATGTTCTGCCTGGAACACGTGCGGATCTATAACGCCCAATGGAACTTTCATGCAGGCCTTTCGCCTGAGGAAATGGAGCAAGAGATCCGCCGCGCCACCACTTGGGACCGCCCGACATGGAAGCTCGGCGAACTCGGCGCGAATATCGGTGGAGGTGCTGGCGCAAATATCCACGCCCATATCCACTCGGGACGCGTGCACGTTCATGACCCCTTCGGCTTCACCGAGGGCACGGCGTTTGATCCGGCCCGGAAAGCTGAGAACGAGGAACGGGCCCGGGCCGCCAATCCCAAGGCCCCGACGGTCAACGCCCGCAACAAGGCCATTAAAACCCTCGGGCTGACCGCGCCAATTACTCTGGAATCGCTGCGGCGGCGCTACAAAGCGCTGGTCAAAAGGCATCACCCGGATGCCAACGGTGGGTCGGCCGAGGCCGAGACGCGCATGAAGGTGATCAACGACGCCTACCAGACGTTGCGCGCAGGTATTGCACCCTAGAGCTCATATCCTGTTGCTAAATATAGATTTTTCCGACCGATTGCCCGGCTCATAGTGGCGTGCCATAAGGACCGCCCTCGGGCTAGGGCCCGGACATGTCGGTCCCGGGGTCCCGCCGGCGAAAGGCCGCTGCCGATCCAAGATGCGTGGGTTCCGCGTGCCGGCGAGACGTGCTTAGGCTATCAAAATCGGGCCTTTTTTCGGAAATAGAGTATTACAGGTTTGCCTTGAGAAGAGGCGGCAAACCGGGTCTCTTCTAGGGCGATGTGCGGAATAAGTGGGCGAGGCTAAGTCATGAGATTAGGCGTCGGCGTAGCGGTTCCCGACCGGCAAGTGTCCGTGCGCGACCTTTTTGGTTTCGCCAGTGAAATGAAGGTTCCGGCGTTCTCGCATCGCGGCGAACATGTGCCCGAGATCGATGACGCCTACCGTTTCGACCCCGAGACGACGCTGGCGATCCTCGCGGGGTTTGCCCACAACCGCCGCGTCATGATCCAGGGTTACCACGGTACCGGCAAATCGACGCATATCGAACAAGCGGCCGCGCGGCTCAACTGGCCTTGCCTGCGTATCAACCTCGATAGCCACATTAGCCGGATCGACTTGATCGGCAAGGACGCCATCGTGATTCGCGACGGCGTGCAAATTACGGAATTCCGTGAAGGCTTGCTTCCTTGGGCGTTGCAGAATCCGGTGGCACTGGTGTTCGACGAGTACGACGCCGGCCGGCCCGATGTGATGTTCGTGATCCAACGCGTGCTTGAAGTCGATGGCCGTTTGACCCTGCTCGATCAAAATAAGGTCATCCAGCCGCACCCGGCCTTTAGGCTTTTTGCCACGACCAATACCGTCGGCCTCGGCGACACCACGGGTCTCTATCACGGCACCCAGCAAATCAATCAAGGCCAGATGGATCGATGGAGCATCGTGGCGACACTCAACTACCTGAAGCACGATGCCGAGGTCGGTATCGTGCTGGCGAAGATGAAATCGTACGACACGGCGGCGGGGCGCAAAATGATCGCGGCGATGGTCAATGTCGCCGATCTGACCCGCGCCGGGTTTACGTCCGGCGACATCTCCACCGTCATGTCACCGCGCACCGTGATCACCTGGGCCGAGAACAACCTGATATTCAACGACCTCGGCTACTCCTTCCGCGTCACATTCCTGAACAAGTGCGACGAGACCGAGCGCCCGATCGTCGCCGAGTATTATCAACGCTGTTTCGGCCAGGAAATCTCGGGCGCGGCCATCGAAGCCGTTGCTTAGGAGTATTTGGCCGAAGCCTGCCCTCGGACGGTCGTAAAGCCCTTGAAACCGAACTATCAAAATCAGGCTGAGAAGAATTCCTCGCGAAGCGAGGTCTTCAAGAACGCGACGGCCGCGGCGGTCAAGGCGATTGCCGGCAGACCTGAGATTACGGTCGTCTTCACCCCGGTTTCCGCCAACCATAAGCTGAGCTCGGTAACGACCGATGAAGTGCGCCTACCGCTGCCTCCGCAGAAACTGACCAATGAGAATGTTGCCCGGGTGCGCGGCGCGGCCGACGCCGCGGCTGTACGCCTCAAATACCATGACCCGAAGGTACACGCGCGCCGCATGCCGCAGGGAACGGATGCTATCGGCGCCTACAACGCGATGGAACAGGCGCGCGTGGAAGTGGTCGGAGCGCGGCAATTCCTCGGTGTCAGTCGAAACCTCGGCAACGCCATGGAGCTGCGCCTAGCGGCCGAGGGCTACCACGCGGCGCAGTCATTCCTCCAACTCGACCGGGCCGAGGCCCTGAAGGTCATGGTTCACGGCCGTTGCAATGCTCTGGCGTTGGGCGATGCCGGTAAACACGTCCGCGAAATCTTGCGCGGCGAGTTCGGCACGAAGCTGGACAAGGGTCTGGATGATCTCGCCGCCAATATTGGCGACCAAAAACGCAGCGCTGATATTCTCCGCCGTCTGATCGAGACCATGGGGTTCGAAAAGGACAATGCCCGCGAGCGGGACCGCGAGGAAGACTCCGGTAATGACGGCGATGAGGCGACCGCGCAGGACGACACTAAGCAGCGCGCCGACGGCGAAAACGACAGCCCACAGCAGGGACAGGACTCGGCTGATTCGGCCACCGGTCCCCAGGATTCAAAATCCGGCGGCACCGAGGACCAGGACGGCGCCCTCGACGGCCAACCCGCGTTCGCCTCCGAAGCTGAATCCGATAACGCCGCCATGCAAGCGCGGCCCCGTCCCGGTCACAATCAGGGGAACCGCGGCCGACGCTATAAAGTATTCACGACCCGCTTTGATCAAGTTGAGGATGCTGCCAATCTTTGTGACGCGGAGGAACTAACGCGCCTCAGGCTTCAGCTCGACCGCCAGCTCGACCACCTTCAAGGCGTCGTGTCGCGGCTTGCCAATCGACTGCAGCGCAAACTCATGGCGCAACAGCAACGTAGTTGGGAGTTCGATCTCGAGGAAGGTTTGCTGGATGCCGGTCGCCTCGCGCGGGTCGTAACCAATCCGACGCATTCGCTATCGTTCAAGCGTGAGAAGGAAACCGAGTTTCGCGACACCATCGTCTCACTCCTGATCGACAATTCCGGCTCAATGCGCGGAAGGCCCATTACTGTCGCCGCCGTGACCGCGGATCTTCTGGCGCGCACTCTGGAACGCTGCGGCGTCAAGGTTGAAATATTGGGTTTCACAACCAGCCAGTGGAAGGGCGGTCAATCGCGCAAATTGTGGACCGACAGCGGCAAGCCGGCGGCTCCAGGCCGGCTTAATGATCTGCGCCATATCATCTACAAGGACGCGGATGTTCCCTGGCGGCGCGCGCGGCGAAATTTGGGGTTGATGCTGCGCGAAGGCATCCTCAAGGAAAATATCGACGGCGAAGCCCTGGCTTGGGCCCATAACCGGCTTGCGGCTCGCGGCGAGCAGCGGCGCATTCTGATGGTAATCTCGGACGGCGCGCCGGTTGACGATTCAACGCTGTCGGTCAACCCCGGCAACTACCTCGAACAACATTTGCGCGATGTCATTTCGTACATCGAAGAGAATTCCGAGGTCCAGCTGCTGGCGATCGGCATTGGCCATGATGTGACGCGCTACTATCGCCGGGCGGTGACGCTCATGGACGCCGATGAGCTCGGGGGAGCAGTCATGAGCCAGCTCACGGGCCTGTTTGACGAAGATGCCCGGGACACCCGCAGAAAGCGCGTCGCACCGCTGGTGATGTAGTCGAGCGGCGCCTCTCCGGCGAAGGCCGCATTTCTCCGGTCACCCATCCCTCGCCCGCGCAAGCGGCGGGTCTGACGGTGGGCACAACTTCGACCTGAAAAGCAAAAAGCCCGCCGATTCGGCGGGCTTCTTTTTTAGCCATCACTAAGGCGGGGGTTAGGCCGCCAGCTTCGCCTGCGCCTTTAGGATTCGCCGCTTGATCACCAGGGCTTTCGGCTGCAACTTGGTATTGGGCGTGTTGAGCAGGAAGCCATCAATGCCGCCGCGCTTTTCAATTGTGCGCAGCCCGTTGCTGGTGACGCGCAGACGCACGCGCTGGCGTAGCACATCGGAGATCAGCGTCACCTGATGCAGGCTCGGCAGAAACCGACGCCGGGTCTTGTTGTTGGCGTGACTGACGTTATTGCCGGATTGAACACCGCGACCGGTGGCTGCACAACGGCGCGCCATGGCAAAATCCTTTCGTGATCGAACGGCGTGGCGTCTACCGCCCAGCCCAAGAGGAAGCCCGGCGTTTTACCTGCTGCCCTGGCCAGGGTCAAGGACTAAAGCCCCCGGACGCAGCGCTCAACAAGACCTAAAATGATAGTCTTCTCAACGCTTTGAACCCCGCGACGGCGGCACCGGCTGGCCCGGCTTCGCCGGCGAGCCCTCGGCTTTTGCCTTGTCCGCCGGTCGGCCATCTCCGATCAAGCCCTTAAGCCCGGCGAGAACTTTGTAGCGTTTGAGGTCGTGGGCCATATGACCCTTAATGCTCAGCACTGCCCGGCGCAGCGATAAAAGGCGAGTCATGCCGGCAAGATCGCTGGGTTTGGGCGGTTTGGACTTGAGGTCCTTAAAAGTGCGTTCGAGAATTTCCAGAGCCTGGGTGCGTTCGCGGCGGTGGACCGCCATGGCCGCGGCCAGAATCTCGGCCCGGTTGGAGGGCGCGTTATTGGTCTTGCCGGGATTGGCTCTAGAGATCGGGCGTTTTTGCTGCGCCGTCTTCCCCTGGCCGCCGAGAAGTCCTCGCAATCGCGTTCCCCACCCGGACATGATGATCTACACCGACGGCGCCGCGCCTTCGGAGCGCGGTGAAAGCTCGCTGGTCGACGCGGCCGCCGCGAGCAACGTCGCCGCCTGCTCATCGGCGCTCTTGAACAGCCGGTAAGCGCGCCCCAGCGCACCGTCGTCGAAGATCTCGGCAACGAGTTTGTCGCCGGGCTCGGATGCGATAAGGCCCTCATAGCGCCTGACAAAGGCGGCGAGCGCGGAACCAGCCACGGCGTCGCGCGCGACAGCTTCCGCCATACGCGTAGCCATATCCGGGTGGGAGGCCGCAAAATTCAGGAATGAATGCACGAACACATTCACGTCGCCGGCGCCGTAACGCGCCCATGCGGCGGCCGCAGCGTCCCGTTTCATGACACCCAGCCGTTCCGCAAGCAGGGCAGAACTAGAGGCCATATCGTGCAAGGCCAGCCGCTGCGTCTCCAGGACTTGCCCACGGGCGTTGTGCGCGGCCAGCTCGGCGATGCGGCGTGCGAACAGCCTCAAGGCGCGGCGCTGTTCCAGCACGGCCATGATCAGCCAGAACGCCGCAAGCGGCGAACCTACCGCCGCCAACAGCACCGCGAGGTCGGGCGGCGCCAGCGCCAAGAGTCCGCCGAAGCCGCCGTGAATCCGGACGTAAGCCGTTACCGCCAGAAGCCACAGCGTCGTGGCGGCAACCGCAAGAATGAATGGCAGGCGCTCGCGCAACTGGGTTAGAAAGTCGTTCACAACAGCTTCCCCCTACCTAAGCGGCGGGTATGCGATACAGCGCTCCCGAGTCTAGGTTAGGCGAGTCATGTCGTCCATGGACGATGTCCGGACCTAACCCAGTCGATGAGTTTCGGTTCATGAGCATTCTTCACAAAGTTGAATATTGCAACAAGCGCGATATGCGCCGGTTCGTCCCCTTCACCGTCGCCGGTGTGCAGTACGGATGGTTAACCCGCGAGCGCGCCGCCGTCGTGCTGGCTCACCCTGGCGTATTCCGCCTCGCCCGGGGCGCTGTAACCTTCCGACCGCTCTTGGATACGCCCGCTCGACGTTCACGCGCCGTCGCCGGGATAGCGGCTGAACTTGCCGCCACCGGGTACTTTCCGCACCCGCGCGGCGAGCTGTATGCGGTGAAAAACCACTGGAGCGAGCGGCCGGCCTTTCGCATCGATCGTGCCCTCAACCCGGGCTTCGGCTTGCGCGCTTACGGCGTGCATGTGAACGGCGTTGCTGTTGGAAAACCGGGCAACCGGGACAACTCCCAGCCACAGCTTTGGATCGCCACGCGCGCGAAGGACTTGCACGTTGAACCTGGGAAACTCGACAACATGGTGGCCGGCGGACTGACTGCTGATCTCGGCGTCATGGAAAATCTCGTCAAGGAGTGCGCCGAAGAGGCCCACCTCGCCCCGCGCCTTGCCCGCACCGCGCGGTCCGCCAGCGTCATCCACTACAGCTTCGAAAGCCCGCAAGGGCTGCGCGCGGATACCCTGTTTTGTTACGATCTCGCCATGCCCGCATCGACTATTCCCCGCCCGAGCGAAGAGGTCTCGCGCTATGACCTGATGCCGTTGGCCAAGGCCTTGAAGATCGTGCGCACCACGCGACGTTTTAAGTTCAACGTCAATCTGGTGATCATTGACTTCGCCATTCGCCAAGGTCTCATCACGCCGGAAAATGAGCCGGATTTCGAACGTATCGTCGCCGGTCTGCACGAGCGGCCGGACGCGATCGTCCAATAGCTTGCCGGCCTTAGCCGCCGAGCGCGGCGACGCCCGGCAATACCTTACCCTCCATCCATTCGAGAAACGCCCCACCGGCTGTCGAGACGTAGGTTAGGCCGCCGACGACACCCGCGGCGTTCAAGGCCGCGACGGTATCGCCACCGCCCGCCACCGAGACCAGTGCCCCTGCCCGTGTCTGCGCCGCGGCGTGAAGGGCGATGGCAACCGTCGCCGCGTCGAAGGGTTTCACCTCGAAAGCGCCCAGCGGCCCGTTCCACAACAATGTCCTGCAAGCCGTAAGCCTGCTCTTCAGCGCCAAGACCGTCGCCGGACCGACGTCGAGGATCAACTTATCGGCGGGTACGGCGCTAACGGCGCACACCGCCGTGGCGGCGCCTTCCGTCAAGCCATCGGCAACCACGACGTCGGTCGGGAGAAATATTTCGCAGTTATTGCGCCGTGCACTGTCGAGAATGCCGCGCGCAGTATCGGCCAGATCGCGCTCGCACAGTGATTTCCCGACGGCGATCCCTTGCGCGTTGAGGAAGGTATTGGCCATGGCGCCGCCGATCACCAACACATCAACTTTCGCCACCAAATTGTTGAGCACATCAAGCTTGGTGGAAATCTTCGAGCCGCCGACAATCGCCATCACTGGCTTTTTGGGCTGCACCAATGCTGCCGTCAACGCCGCCAATTCCGCCTGCATCTGCCGCCCGGCGTAAGACGGCAGCACGCGCGCTAGGCCTTCGATGGAAGCGTGGGCGCGGTGGGCGGCAGAGAACGCATCGTTGACGTAGATGTCGCCCAATGCAGCCAGCGCGCGCGCGAAAACCGGGTCGTTGGCTTCCTCGCCATCGTGGTAACGCAGGTTTTCCAGAAGGGCGACCTCGCCCGTCTGCAGCGCGTTCACGACCGTAAGCGCCGACGCTCCGACGCAGTCATCGGCAAAGGCCACGGGATGGCCCAGGGCTTTCGCCAGTGCCGGCACGATTGGCCGCAGCGACATCTCGGGCACGCGCCTTCCCTTGGGCCGGTCGAAGTGCGAGAGCACCACGACTTTGGCGCCGCGCTTCAGTAGATCGGAGATCGTCGGCACAAGGCGCTCGATGCGGGTCGCGTCGGTCACGCGGCCGTTCTTTACCGGCACGTTCAAGTCGGCCCGTACCAACACGCGTTTGCCCGTGACGTCGGCCTGGTCTTGAGTCTTGAACGAAGACATACGGCGATATCGAACTAGAGGAGCTTGCCCATGGCCACGAGTGTATCGAGCATGCGGTTCGAGAAACCCCACTCGTTGTCGTACCAGGATAGCACGCGCACGAAATTACCCGGCATTACCTTGGTCTGGGTGGCATCGAAAGTGCTCGACGCCGGATTGTGGTTGAAGTCGATGGAGACCAGCGGAAGTTTGTTTACTTCGAGAACGCCCTTGAGCGTGCCGTTAAAGGTCTTACCCGACGCCGCGTCAACCATCGCCTGATTGATGGCTTCCTCGGTCGCGGACTTGCTCAGCACGCATTTCAGATCCACCACCGATACATTGGGCGTGGGAACGCGAATGGCCGAGCCATCCAGCTTGCCCTTCAACTCCGGCAACACTTCGCCGACGGCCTTGGCGGCGCCGGTCGAAGTCGGGATCATGCTAATGGCGGCGGCACGGGCGCGGCGCAGGTCCTTGTGCAAGGTGTCGACCGTGGCCTGGTCGCCGGTATAGGCGTGGATGGTCGTCATATAACCCTGCTCGATGCCCCAGAGACTGTGCAGGACATAGGCCACCGGCGCGAGGCAGTTGGTGGTGCAGGACGCATTGCTCACCACCAGGTGATCCTTCGTCAGCTTGTCGTGGTTGACGCCGTAAACCACGGTGAGGTCGGCGCCGCCCGAGGGCGCTGACACCAACACCCGCTTCGCACCGGCGCCGAGGTGAACCTGCGCCTGAGCCTTATCCGTGAAAATGCCCGTGCATTCGGCGACGATATCAATACCCAGGTCCTTCCAAGGCAGCTTGGCAGGGTCGCGCTCCTTGAAGACCTTCACACCTTTGCCATCGACCGTCATGACGTCGCCGGAGACCGAGACCTCGGCCGGCAGCGGACCGTGGACGGAGTCCCACTTCAAGAGGTGGGCGTTGGAATCGGCAGGCCCTAAATCGTTGATCGCGACAAATTCGACATCCGAGCGTTTGGCTTCCACCATGGCGCGGAAAACCATGCGGCCGATGCGGCCGAAGCCATTGAGGGCAACACGAACTGGCATGGGGACTGCGTTTCCTTCTCTAAGTTCGGAGCGGGCGCGGGTAAATTGCTCAGCGGGGCCACGGTCAGGGCTGTTGGGGAGATACAATAGTCTCCACCGGAATCCAAGCGGCGCCGTCGGCGTCCCGCCGGGCGCGAATTCGCGAGGGGGAGCCCCCGAGCCGACTTCCGCTCTCGGCAAGGGGAGCCGGCGCAGGGATGAGCTTCCCGGACCGTCCCTATCATTATGGGCACGAGGACGACAATCTTCGCGCAACCCTAGTCGCCGACAAGCGTTTATCAAAGACACTGGGCCTTGAAGGCGCCGGTGGATAAACGAAGTCTTGAGAAATACTGTTTTACATCAATGGATTGCGCTATGAGACCCTCGAACCAATAAGGATATACGGACGAGATTGCCTACCTTCGCCACGGGAGATAGCTTAATGTACGGCGTTCGGATCACTTCGGTCCTGGTTTTGAATCTCAGGAGGGGCAAGGATGCTTCCCTCTAAGCCTGACTCGCTTCGCGTCGCGCTGAACCGCGTGACCTTCGGAGCCCGCGATCTGGACGTCGCGAGCGTGCTTGCGTCCGGCTGGACGGCGTGGGTCAACGATCAGCTGGCCGCGCCCCCCGGCGACGATTCCACGCTCGATGCCCATCTCAAAGCACAGATTCTGCACATTGAGTACCCGGCGCCGGCCCCAGGCATGAGCCAGGGGATCTGGGCCGCCGTCAATGAAGACCGGCCGCTCAATTACCTCAATGCCGAGACACCGGTGCTGTGGAATATCGCCACCAAGGCCGGCCAATCGATTGCGTTCAGCGAGCGCACGCGCATCCGACAGGAACTCGCGGCGGCTACCTGGATTCGCAACACCCACAGCAAATATCAGCTTCGGGAATTCATGACGGATTTCTATCACAACCATTTCAACATCGGCAAAAACGAAAACGAGCTGGCGACCGCGCTGCTGCCGGTCTACGACCGCACCGCCATCCGCCCGCATGTCTTCGGCAATTTCCGCACCATGCTGGAAGCCAATGCCACGGCGTCGTCGATGCTGATATATCTCGACAACTGGGTCAGCAACGCGACCACGCCTAACGAGAACTATGCGCGCGAAATCATGGAGCTGCATACGCTTGGCGGCGGCGCTTACGACGGCACCACGGCCGCAGCCAATATCCCGAAGGGCGCCGATGGAATCTCGGTCGGGTTCGCCGATCAGGACATAGTCCAGGCGTCGCGCGCGTTGTCGGGCTGGACCGTTCAGTACGGCCAGCGCGTCGGCGGTGTCCAAATCGCCTCGACCGGAGAGTTTCTATACAACAGCCCCCAGCACAATCTCCAGGCCGGCATATTCATGGGCGAATTCATAGCGCCGCTGACCGCGCCTATGGCCCAAGGGCGCAAGCTCATCGACATCCTCGCCTATCATGCGGCTACCGCCGACTTCATTTGCGGTAAGCTCGCCAGGCGCATCTTCGGCGACACGCCGCCACAGGCCGTGATCGATCGCGCCGTGAACGCCTGGAAGGCGAACCAGACGGCCCCTGACCAGATCGCCCGTGTCTTGCGGGCCATCCTTCTCGACGGTGACGAGGCGATGACGGCGCCGGTAGCAAAGGTGCGCCGCCCATACGAACGCCTGATCGCGCTCGCCCGCACCACCGATATGGTCGTCAACGCCATGACCAATATGAATACCCTGCTCGATCCGTTGAACGACGGCTTGTTCGCCTGGCAAGCCCCCGATGGCCGGCCCGATGCCAACAGTTACTGGTTGGCCACCGGCTCAACCATTGCCACATGGAACAATTTGCTGCAGTTGCCGAGCTATCGGGCCATCACGACAACGCTCGCCAACCAGACCCCGTTAAGCGCTACGGCGTCGGCCACGGGCGTTGTCGAGTATTGGGTCGGGCGGATGATCGGCGCGCAGCTATCACCTGCCGCCATGAATGTGCTGATCACCGATCAGGGCACCTCGCTCGGCGTACCTAACACATTGAGAAGTAACAATACTCTAGCAATCGAGATCGCCTACCGCCGATTGGTCAGCTTGATCGCGACGGCGGAAGAGTTTACACTGCGTTAGAAGGGGCCCGAGGAGCCGGACTTATGAACATGACGTCCAAATTTTCACAGAACAGCGTTTCCCGACGCAATCTCCTGGCCGGCGCCTCGGCCGGAGCGGCGCTGGCCGCCGTCGGCCCGGGCCTCAGCGTTTCATTCGCCGCCGATGCCGCGCCGGGACGCGACATCCTGATCGTCTTGTTCCAACGCGGCGCCTGCGATTGGCTGCAAATGCTTTCGCCCGCCGGCGATCCTAGCTACATCGCCGCCCGCCCCAGCATCCGCCTGCAGCCCACCGGCAACACCCCTGCCATCGGCCTGGGCTCCCTCGATGGAACCGATTTCTTTTTGCCGGCCGTCGCGCCCGAGCTGAAGTCGCTCTACGACGCCGGCGATCTCGCGTTCATTCACGCCGTCGGCATCCACACCACCGATCGCAGCCATTTTATCTGCATGGACCTGATGGAAAAGGGCGCGTCCGGCGCCGGAGCGAAGCCGAATTCCGGCTGGCTGACACGCCACATGGCCTCCGCCGGTGCTGGTGCGATGGGACTTTCCACGATCGCGTCCAGTTCGACCAATCCGGTTTCGCTGCTCGGCCAAGCCGGCGCCATTGCCATCGGCGACGCGTCCAACTTCAACGTCAGTGGCGGCACAACCAACGCCAACGTTATCCGCGCTATCAACAGCGGCACCTCGACCTATCAGAAGGTCGCGACCCGCACGCTCGACGCCGTGGCCAGCGTGCAGCTGGGCCTGAGGACCATTACGGATAATTCCGCCCAGGCCGGCTACACCGGCGGCAGCCTATCGAGTTCATTGCGCTCGCTCGGCAAGCTCATCAAGATGAACGTCGGCGTCGACATCGCGACCGTGGATTTCGGCGGGTGGGACATGCACAACGCCCTGGTCGGCGAATTCAACACGCGTACTACTGAATTCTCGCGCGCCATCGCCGCCTTCTGGAAGGACATGGCCGCCTATCAGGATCGCATTACTCTGGTCACCATGACCGAGTTCGGCCGACGCCTGCGGGAAAACGCCAGTCAGGGCACCGACCACGGCTCGGCCTCGGGCATGTTGGTTCTGAGCGGCAACGTCAAGGGCGGCAAGATCTACGGCACATGGCCGGGTCTGGCGCCGACCCAACTCACCACCGGTGACCTGACGGTGACCACCGACTACCGCCAGGTCCTCGGCGAAATCCTGGCGACACGCCACGCCGAGAAGAATCTTTCGGCGGTCTTCCCGAAACTCAATTACAGCCCGCTCGGTTTCATGAACGGCTAGCAACGCGGCCTAAAACCTACAGCGAGAAAAAGAGACCGGTATGCTTTCACCGACGCCCGATCCCCTTCGCATCGCGATGAATCGCGTGACCTTTGGCGCCCGCGATACCGAGGTTCGGAACGCTCGAGTCATCGGCTGGCCCGAATGGGTTGGAAACCAACTCGGTGCGCCTTCGGGCGATGATCGGGATGTCGATGCACACCTCAAGACCCAGACCATGCGCATCCTCTACAACGCGCCCGCGGCGGGCGACACCCGCGGCATATGGGTGGCGACCGACGAAATTCGTCGGCTCAATTATGCCAACGCCGATTTATCGGTGCTCTGGGACGTCAACGCCAGAAGCGGCACGGTGTTTTCCTACACCGAGCGCGCCCGTATCAACCAGGAACTAGCGGCGTGCACGTGGATCCGCAATACCCACAGCCGATATCAGCTGCGGGAGTTCATGACCGATTTCTGGCATAATCACTTTAATATCGGGAAGAACGAGAACGCGACCGCGACCTCGCTGCTACCGATCTACGACCGCAAGGCAATCCGCCCGCATGTATTGGGCAACTTCCGCACCATGTTGGAAGCCAATGCCACTTCGGCATCGATGTTGATCTATCTCGACAACTGGATCAGCAACGCGACCACGCCTAACGAAAACTACGCCCGCGAGATCATGGAACTTCACACCCTTGGGGGCGGCGCCTATTACGGCACGGCCGCCGCGTCTACTGTACCTAAAGGCGACAACGGCGTCGCCTTGGGCTTCACCGATCAAGACATCGTCCAGGCTTCGCGCGTCCTGTCCGGCTGGACCATCCAGAACAGCCAGCGTGGGGATGCGGGAGTAAACGTACCCTCCACCGGCGAGTTCATTTTCATCGCCCGACTGCATAACCGCGAGGCCGGGAATCTGCTCGGCGTCAGCATGGCGGCGTCGAATAGCCCCATTTCGGCGACGTCGAATACCGTAATTCCCGGGTCGTTGAACAACAACAATACGTCGCAAGGTCGGAAATTTCTCGACATCCTCGCCGCCCATCCGGCGACGGCGACGTTCATCGTTACCAAACTGGCTAAGCGCATCTTCGGCGATTCACCGCCCCAGGCGGTCATTGACCGCGGCATCGCCGCATGGCGGGCCAACCAGGCCGCCGCGGATCAGATCGCCCAGGTGCTGCGCGCAATTCTTCTCGACGGCACCGAAATCATGACCGCGCCGGTTACCAAGGTCCGCCGCCCCTATGAGCGCATCATCGCAATGGCGCGCACCACCGATATGGTCGTGAACGCCGGAACGTTTATGGAAAATTATCTCAATCCCGTTAATGACGGCCTGTTCACGTGGCCGGCCCCCGACGGCCGTCCCGACGCGAACGCCTATTGGATGGGCACCGGCGCCACCCTTGCCAGCTGGAATTATCTTTTCGCGCTTCCCAATAATGAGGCATTCGCCTCCAGGCCGCTTGCCGCCCAGTCGCCATTGGAAACCCTGGGCAGCCCCACCCTGATCGTCGAATACTGGGTCGGGCGCATGGTCGGACATCAGCTCTCTAATGCGGCGATGCAGAGCCTGGTCGCCGATCAAGCGAGCAACAGCGGCGTGCCTGCGGCCGTCAAGTTAAATCGGGCGACGAATATCGAGAACGCCCACCGCCGTTTGGTCAGCCTAATCGCCACGACCGAAGAGTTCAGCCTCCGTTAGCGTTCGATTTTGGGGAGCAGCCACCCAGCACGCATTATGCCGGCGGCGTGGCGATACTGCGTGTATTCCAGAGATAGCCGGCGACCGCGATTACCAGCACAACGGCCTGCGCGATCAGCGGCAACGCCGAGGGATAAATCCCCAGCGCTTCCACACGCGGTGAGTTGACGACAATGGCGGGCAGCAAACCGGCCTCCTGCAGCGCGGCGATTCCCTTGCCGGCCAGAACCACCGCGAGGATGGCGATCAACAGCGAGCTGGCGCTGAAGAACTGCGTGATCGGCAGGCGACGACTGGTGCGCAGGAATACGGCGGCCAGCGCCGCCAGCGACACCGCGCCCGCCGCCAGGCCGGCGAGGATCGAGCCGCCGTTGCCGCGTGTCCAGAGCGCGACATAGAATAATATGGTTTCGAACACCTCGCGATAGACGGCGACAAAGGCGAGCGCGAAAAGGAAGAACGCCGATTTCCGGGTCAAGGCCGCCGACAGTTTTTCCTTGAGGTACACTTGCCAGCGTCCAGCCAGGCTCTTCTGGTGCATCCAGATGCCCACGCCCAACAGCACGACGGCAGCGAACAGCGATGAAATTCCTTCGGTCAGTTCGCGGTTAGCGCCGCTGATATCGACCAGGCTGGCCGCGATGCCCCAGGTGACCACGCCAGCGGCGAGCGCACCGATCCACCCAGCGTGAACATACGGCAGCACGTCACGGCGATCGACCTTGCCGAGGAAGCTGATCATCGCCACCACCACCAGCAACGCCTCGACGCCTTCGCGCAAGAGGATGGTAAACGCGCCGAGGAAGGTGGCCATGGCGTCCTGGTCCGCCGCTAGCGCTATTTCGGTTGCCTTGAATAGGCCGTTCAGCACCTCGACCTGCGCGGCAGCCTCGGCGGCCGAAGCACCGGCGTTGAGGCGGCTGCGATACTCGATCATGGCGGCTTCAACCCTGGCGAGCAGATCGGCGTCGCGGCTTCGTAGCATCGCTTCGACCGGCTCAAATCCGTCAAGATAGGCAGCGAGGGCCAGGGTTCCGGCGCGACGCGCGTCGCCGGCCTGATAGGCCTTGAGGCTTTCGGCGAGATGGCTTCGGGCAAGCAAAAGGCCGTCAGAGCTATTTTGATTCATGGAGGCTGGTTGGCTACGCAGATAGGCCAGTACCGGGCGCGCCTTGTCGCCGCCGACATCGGCCGCGAGCGCCGACTCGATGGTGCGGACCAGGGTTTCAAGGTTCGGCAGCCGGGCGCGCAAGGTCGCGTCGTCCTTCCACAAATCTTCACCGGCGCGCCGCAGCTCTGGCGTCGCCGAGAGTGTGCCGGCGTAAAATGCCACCGCCCAGCGATCGGCCTCGGAAAGCTCGGCCTGGAAACTCCGCATCGAAGTCCCGTTGAGCCCTTGGCTGACCACTTCATAGAGCGAGAACAAGCTGCGCTCACGGGCGCGATTATGATCTGTGAATGCGATCGGTGGCGGATCGAGTTTTGCCTCGAGAACGCCATCGCCGCGGCCGTCAATGCCGTGGCACGAGGCGCACTTCTCGGCGAAAACCGCGCCGCCGCGCGCGAGGTTGGGCGCCGCGGCCGGCGCCATGGGGACGGGATAGGCCGCAAGCAAACCATCGGCCAGAGCGTGCGCGAGGCGGGCAACTTCGCGAGGCTCGGTAAAGGCGGCGATCGCCGCCTGGAGCTGCGTAGCCTCGGCGACAAGGGCTGGCTGGCTGGCGCCCGGCGGCAGCGCCGTCAGGCGAGCCAGCGCGGTTGCCGCGAACTCCGTCATCTCAGCGTACTCGGCTTCGCTGATAACGGCGCCGCCCGCCACGGCACCAATGTAATCCACAGCGACATAGTCGAGCAGTTTCCAGATCTGGCGCACCTCGGCGTCGATGGCGGCGTCGATTGCGGCACTGGCGCGGGTGTCGACCACGGCCCCGGCAGCGGTCGAGCGGTGGTCGAGCATCGCCGCCCCACCGACCATGAGGGCTAGCGCCATGGACCGCAGGACCGGGCTCATGAGCCGCCGACGTTGGCGCGCACCGGCTGAGGATTGATCTGAATCTGCCGCCATAATCACTCCACGAAGCCTCTCAATCTTTGTATTGCAATTGATAATGGTTCGCAAGTGAATACCGGTCGCGTACTTAAGGTGTTGCTTCAATTGCATATTATTTGGTGGTCAACCTTGATCGCGATCAATGACTCCCGCCCATCGGGGGGCTTGTGCCTCCCCGGCTGCCGCGGGGCCAAAACGCGATCTGGATTCAATGCCAATGCGTCACGCGCAAAATTTCGATTTTGCGGCGCTCGCGCAGACCGACGCCACGCCGCCGTCATTCCCACTTCAAAGGGAGCGGCGCCGGCATGCGGCGGAACAGCGATAAACGTTAGGGGTTCGGGCCGTCCCTTAGCTGGAGCCGTTCCTTGTCGGTGCCGGCCCTCTGATCGTGCGGCCTATTGCTTAAGCGGCTGAGCGCTCGCCGGCTTGCAGGTCTGCGTCCAGGTCATGACCTCGTTGGTGTCCTCGTAGACAATCTTCAGCGCCATTTTGGCGCGATCTAGGCGGCCTTCCCACTGCGCCATCTCTGCTCCCATGCCCTTGGCGACGTTTGTCCAGACGATCGCCTTAGCGTCGTAGGTCTTGATCGAGATCAGGTCGAGACTTTGGCGCTTTGGATGGTATTTGTACAAAGCCTTGATATCGTCGTCATAGGCATAAAAGTCACTGACCGGTGCCGAGGTAGGCGCAGCCGAGCCTATCTTGGTCACGACCGCGCCGTCGCAAGCGATCCATGAGTCTGCCGCCAAGGCCGGCACGCTTGCGCACGTCAAGCCCAGACCCATGAGGGCCAGTTTGGAAAAATTCGCAAAATGTCCGGGGACTCCGGCACGACGGGGATCAAATGTCTTCATGGCTGCTTCCTCCATATCTTAGGCCACAGAACTGAGCGCAAAGCATTTAACCGCGCGGGCATCGAATTCAAGGAAAATATAGCAATCGGGACGAAACTATCTTGGCATTGTAACGGCTGTCACAATATCTAGCGTCCCGAAGCGATGACCATTGAAGATGCAAATCGTTAGCATCCGCCGGCTTTGAGCCCGTCGCCCCCCTCGCCGAGGCCGGCCTTGCCTTGACGAACCTGGGCCTGCCGCACTCTGCCGGGCTCTTGGAACGCGAGCGCACAACCATACTCCCGCGCACGCCTTGGGCACGGCCGACGCCGGATACCGAAGGCCTAATTGCGCCATTACGCTAATCTCGCCGACAGTGAACGCTAATGCTCGCTATGGGGCAGTGGGAGATTTGGCGGCGGGCGGCGCCTCGGTAACAGGATCGGGCGCAGGATCTGGGGCCGGAGCCAATGCTGGAGCGGGCGGCGGCGCTGCCACGGGCGCGTTAATGAGCTGCCAGAACCGGTTGCGCAACGCCGCGACCGCGGGAGCCGGCGACATCTCCGCCATCGCGCGGAGATTGCCGAGGTCGGGTGCGAGTGCGGGATCGGACTTGATCTCCGGCTTGACATAGAGCGTCGATCCTAACACGGCGTTTGCGAAACCTTTGGCATTGGTCATGCGCGCGGCCACCTCAGGACGCAATAGGTAGTCGATCAAGCGCAAAGCGTTCGCAGAATTCACTGAGGCCCTGGGGATTGCCAGCAACTCGTACAATACCACCGCGCCTTCTTTCGGCAGGGCGTAGCGGATGTCATTGGCGAGCCCGGCAATGCGCGCTCGGTCGCGCGCCTGGTAGGCATCGCCCGAAGTTGCCACCGCCAGACAGACCGTGCCCACGGCGAGATTGTCGATGATGTCCTGGCTTGAAAACTTGGCGATCGACGGACGGATCGATTCCCACAGCCGCGTCGCTGCATCGGTGTCTTCGATTTTCACGGACTCGGTGGGAAGCCCGAGGTAGGCGAGCGCGATTGGGAATACGCCGGTGGGGCTGTCGATCACTTGAAT
Organism: Caenispirillum bisanense; assembly: GCA_945906455.1. Lineage (GTDB taxonomy): Bacteria > Pseudomonadota > Alphaproteobacteria > Rhodospirillales > Rhodospirillaceae > SHVO01. Next base: position 10,482 of record CAMDRB010000008.1, on the reverse strand, counting down.
GCCGCAGTCCGCGAGTTTCGCTGCAATGCTCGGATCGAACAGTGCCGCCCAACTGTCGGGCACAGCAGCCGGGCCCAAGCGTTCGGCGAGCTTGGCGGCGTTGAAGCCGAGACCGATCGTGCCCCACAAAAGCGGCACCGAATGGGTGTTGTCGGAATCATAAATCACGGTGCGCGCGGCTAACGCCGGATCGATATTGCGGGCGTTGACAAGATCGGTCCGCGGGATGGTTTGAAGCAAGTCGAGACCGACAAGCGCTTTCAGCCCGACGCCGGAGACCATGATGACATCGGGCGGGTTGGCTGCGCTGGCTGCCAAGACCTCCGACTGTTCGTTCGTGTCGTAGATGTCGAGCACGACTTTGAGGCCCGTGTCGGCGGTAAAGTTCGCGAGCACGTCGACCGCGATAGCGTCGCGCCCGACCAGGAGCCGGACTTGATTGACCGGCGTCGATTCGACCTGCGGATCGGCAGCAACGGCCGCGGGCGGCGGCACAACTTGCGGCGGCGGCGCCAGAGCCAGGAACGCCGCCCAGCCGGCAATTAGGACCGTGCTGAGCGCAAGGGCGAGGGTCCAAGTCGGGAAACCACGGCGGCCGGGACGCGGGGGGTTGATTGGCGCGTTCATTCGAACATTTTAGCCGAAGTGGGAGCAGGATCGGCGTCTAAAAATACGACCAATTCAAGACTCTAAGGCTACGCCATCGATTCAGTTCGATTGAAAAGCGACAGCGCAGGCAATTTCCCTGTTTTGGGCTAGTGTCTCCGGGCCAAATGAGCAGTCTTTGAACGACCGAGATAGGTACGGGGTGGGACCGAAAAATGGCCGGCGCCCTTGTCTGGGCCGGCCGCCCCCGTTACCTAAGGATTATTGGCGCCCCTGAACGGCTGGCGGCGTGGAGGATAGCGTGACCACAGGCTTGGGCGACGATACCCCGCGGAAGACGGTCCTGATCACTGGCGCCGGGAGGCGGATTGGCCGGGCCCTGGCCGAAGACTTTGGCGCTGCCGGTTGGCGTGTGGCCGTGCACTACCACCAGTCGTCGGCTGAGGCCGACGAAGTCGTCGCCGCTATCGCCGCCAAAGGCGGGAAGGCCGCCGCCGTGGAAGCCGATCTCGCGGATCCCGGAGCGGTGGCGCGCCTTGTGCCCGCGGCGATTCGCGCGGTGGGTCCTTTGGGCTGTTTGATCAACAACGCCTCGATCTTTGAACGCGACGACATCGCTTCGGCGACCCAAGACTCCTGGGATCGGCATATCGCCGTCAATCTGCGCGCGCCGTTTTTTCTGAGCCAAGCCTTCGCCGCCCAAGTCAGCCCCGGCGAGCATGGGAGCATCGTCAACGTGATCGACGAACGCGTGTGGCACCTAACGCCCCACTTCGCTTCCTACACGGTCAGCAAGGCCGGGCTGTGGACCCTCACCCAAACCCTGGCTATGGCGCTCGCCCCGCGTATTCGCGTAAATGCCGTGGGGCCCGGCCCAACCTTACCTAGCCCCTACCAAAGTCAGGCCCAATTCGATGCCCAATGCGCGCGCATGCCCCTCGGCCGGGGTACGACACCGGCCGATATCTGCACGGCCGTGCGCTTCATTCTTGCGGCGCCGGCCATGACCGGGCAAATGATCGCGCTCGATGGCGGCCAGCACCTGGGCTGGGGCCAGGCGGGCGAGGTGAGGACCGGGGGATGAGCAAAGCCGTGGTTGAGCCGCTGAAAATTGCTGATGCCACCGCAGAATTGCGGCACGTGTTCGTCCGCGACTTGGTTTTGGACTGCAACATCGGTGTCCATCTGCATGAGAAAGGCCGCGTCCAGCGCGTGCGCATTAACCTGGATTTAGGTGTTAGCGAACGCGGCGGCGCCCACAATGACCGCCTGGAAAACGTGGTTTGCTACGAAGATATCGTTAAACGCGTCCGCGCCATTACCGCCGACGGCCACGTCAACTTGGCGGAAACCCTGGCGGAGCGAATTGCCGCCGTCTGCCTTCAGGACCCTCTGTGCCGCTCGGCGCGGGTCCGGGTTGAAAAGCTCGCCGTTTTCGAAGACGCCGGCAGCGTCGGTGTGGAAATCGAGCGTATTTCGACGGTCCGGCCCCGGCCCCGGACATAGGCGAATACCGCCGCGCCGGCCCCCATTCCCGAGCGGCCGGCAGGACAACTGGCGGGCTTGCGACGCAAAAACGTCATGATTTCAGCGCTAGAATCGAGTTCCAGACATTTCATCCGGAGTCCTGTCAAGCGAAGTTGTTCACATGGACGCTTCCCGATTCGCGCCATTCCGTAATCGTTCATTGTCTGGCCGTCGAGTCATCCCGGTTGCCCAGCCTCCGGCTAAATTCATATGTTTTTCAAGTGGCTAATATTTATGCCAATAATTTAGGCAGAGCTTGCGAATGCCTTATTCTATGCCGCTCCAAATTCGCTGACCGGCCTTTTTCAACAGAGTTATCCACAGGATTCGTGGATATCCTCATGAGCGGCCGTGGCCGCCGCCAGCACCGCCATGCCAGCGCTATTCGGCCTTCCCGCACCCACGGCGGGCGAGGATTTGCGCGGTTTCTGACGCGTTGACGCTGATTGGCAAAGGTTCCACATAGGGTAATGATCGCCGATCCGCCGCCTGCCGTTCCGCCTAAGCCGTCAGGGTCCACGGCCATGGACAGCCCAGAGACACCCGAGCGGGCCGGCCTCACGATTCTTGCCGGGTTTGTAAGAAATTTTCCGCAGAAGCCCGGCGTTTATCGGATGAGCAATGCCGCCGGCGACGTGCTTTACGTCGGCAAAGCCAAGAACTTGAAGAAGCGGGTGAGCTCGTACCTCCACGTCGAGCGAATGCCCGAGCGGTTGCAGCGCATGGTCTTCGATACCCATGTCTGCGAAGTGATCACCACCCACACCGAAGCCGAGGCGTTGCTCCTGGAGAGCAACCTCATCAAGCAGCTCAAGCCGCGTTACAATATTTTACTGCGTGACGATAAGTCCTTCCCGTACATCATGATCGCAGGCGGCCACGCCTATCCGCGCATTCTCAAGCACCGCGGCGCGCGGACGAAGGGCAACGAGTATTTCGGGCCCTTCGCTTCGGCCGGAGCCGTGAATGGCACACTCGCTACCCTGCAAAAAGTTTTCTTATTGCGCAGCTGTGCTGACGCGGTTTTTTCCAACCGCACGCGCCCTTGCCTGCTTTTCCAGATCAAACGCTGCTCCGCGCCTTGCGTTGGACGCATCGCCGACGACGATTACGCCGAGTTGGTACGCGAGGCTCGCGCGTTCCTAACCGGCGACAGCCGTGCGGTCCAGACCGAGCTAGCGCGGCGCATGGACGCAGCCAGCGGCGCGTTGCAGTTCGAGGCCGCCGCCAGCTTCCGCGATCGCATTCGGGCCATGACAGCGGTGCAGGCCCATCAGGATATCAATGTCAGGAGCCTAGGCGAAGCCGACGTCATCGCGCTTCACCGCGCCGGCGTACAGTCTTGCGTGCAGGTATTCTTTTTTCGCGGCGGCCAGAATTTCGGCAATCGCGCCTATTTCCCCTCCCATGCCATCGACGACCAGGACGGCGAAATCCTCGAAGCCTTCATCGGGCAGTTCTACGACTCGTTCGCGCCCCCGCGCGAGATTCTTCTCAACGTCGTGCCGCCCAGTCTCGACATCCTTGCCGAAGCCCTCAGCCTCAAGGCTGGACGCGCCGTGTGCATTTCCGTGCCGCAGCGCGGCGGCCGACGCAAGTTGATTGATCACGCCGCGACCAATGCGCGCGAAGCGCTATCGCGGCGCATGGCGGAAAACACCGCTCAACGCAAATTGCTGGAGGGTGTGGCCGAGGTTTTTGCGCTGGCCGCAACACCGGAGCGCATCGAGGTCTACGACAATTCACATATTTCTGGCGCGCATATGGTCGGCGCCATGATCGTTGCCGGTCCCACCGGGGCCGCCAAGAACGCTTATCGCAAATTCAATATCAAGACCACGGATCTCGCCCCCGGCGATGACTACGGCGCCATGCGCGAGGTGCTGACGCGCCGATTCGCGCGCGCGCAGAAGGAGGACCCCGAGCGCAAACTCGGCCAGTGGCCCGACCTGGTATTGCTCGATGGCGGCCAGGGGCAACTCAATGCCGGGCTGAAGGTGTTTGCTGAACTTGGCATCGGCGATCTCAGCGTCGCCGCCATCGCCAAGGGGCCCGACCGCAACGCCGGACGCGAGCAGTTTTTCATGCCGGGGCGCACCGCCTTTACGCTGCCGCCCAATCACCCCGTGCTCTATTTCCTGCAGCGCCTCCGGGACGAGGCCCACCGTTTCGCCATTACCGCCCACCGGGCCAAGCGCTCGAAGGCCATCGGTCAATCGTTGCTGGATGAGGTTGCGGGCATCGGCGGTGCGCGCAAGAAGGCACTATTGCGGCATTTCGGCTCAGCAAAGGACGTCGCCGCGGCTGGCCTCCAGGATCTTTCGGCGGTTCCCGGTATAAACGCGGCGACGGCGAAAAAAATCTATGAACACTTCCACCCGGAAGGCTAACATCCCCCCTCCCTGGGAGGATCCTGCGTGCTGACCCTGCCGAATATTCTGACGCTATCGCGAATCGTCATCATCCCGGTGGTAGTGGCGACGTTTTTCTTCGACAGCCATGCCATGCGTTGGACGGCCTGCGCGCTGTTTACGATTGCCGGCGTCACGGATTTCTTCGATGGCTATCTCGCGCGCCGGGCGAATCAAGTTTCGTCGTTCGGGCGGTTTCTCGATCCGATCGCCGACAAACTGCTGGTTGCTTCGGTGCTGCTGCTGATCGTCGCCTTCGATCGCGTCGGGCCGTGGTCGTACCTGCCCGCACTGGTGATTCTGTTGCGCGAAATCATGGTATCAGGCTTGCGCGAATTCCTGGCCGAGCTGCACGTCAGCGTCCCGGTCACAAAGCTGGCCAAGGCCAAAACCACCGTCCAGATGGTGGCGCTTGGCTTCCTCATCGTCGGGTCGGCCTCGCCGATCTGGATTCCGGCGGAGCTGATTGGCGAGATTGGCATTTGGATCGCCGCCGGTATCACTTTGATCACGGGTTACGACTACCTCAAATCCGGGCTGCGCTACATGGCGGTCAATCCGCCGGCGCCCGGACCCTAGATGCCCGCCGCTTCTCTCACGGTGTTGTACTTCGCCTGGGTGAAGGAAAAAGTTGGCTTGGGCGCTGAAGCCGTAAGTCCACCGGCCTCCGTGGCGACGGTTTCGGACCTGATCGACTGGCTGGCGGGACGGAGTCCCGGTCACGCCGCGGCCTTCGCCGACCGCAAGCTCATTAAGGCGGCGGTGGATCAGGTGCACGCACCATTGTCATCCAAGCTCGGCGACGCACGGGAAGTCGCGTTCTTTCCGCCGGTCACGGGAGGGTAGTATCCGTGGCCACGATTCGTGTGCAGCGCGAGGCTTTCGACCCGGGCGCCGAGATCAACGGCTTTTGCACTCGAAATCCCACATCCGGCGGCATCGCCACCTTCATCGGCCAGATGCGCGATTTTCGCGGGGAGTCGCGGAACGATGGTGAGGTCGTCACGGCGATGACCCTCGAACATTACCCGGGCATGGCTGAAAGCCAACTTGCCGAGCTGGTGAAGGAGGCCTCAGGACGCTGGCCCTTGGATGATGCGCTTGTGATCCACCGCATTGGATCGCTCGTGCCCGGTGAGGCGATTGTTCTCGCGGCAGTCGCGGCAACCCATCGCGGCGACGCTTTCGCCGCCTGTGCATTCCTGATGGACTGGCTAAAAACGCGGGCGCCGTTTTGGAAAAAGGAAGCCACCGAAACCGGCGCGTGTTGGGTGGAAGCGCGCGAAGCCGATGAAGACCAGGCCGCGAAGTGGAAGCGCTAGCGATCGCGGCCTACGCAGCGCTGGACTTGGCCGGCGTGCTCCGCCCCACCAATGCGTCGAAGTCGGCCATGAGCGCGCGGCAGACCTCACCGGGTGTGAAATTGTAAGGTCCGATCTCCCGCACGGGCGTAACTTCGGCAGCGGTGCCGGTGAGAAAACACTCCTGCGCCTTGCTCAATTCCTCGGGCATGATCGCGCGTTCAATAACCTTGTAGCCGCGCTTCTTAGCGAGATCGATGACCGTGCGGCGGGTGATGCCGTCGAGGAAACAATCGGGAAGCGGCGTATGAATCTCGCCGCCGATGACAAAAAACACGTTGGCGCCGGTCGCCTCCGCCACCTGGCCGCGATAGTCCAACATCAATGCGTCGTCAAAGCCCGCGCGCTCCGCGGTGTGTTTGCTCAAGGTGCAGATCATATAGAGGCCCGAAGCCTTGGCCCTTACCGGCGCGCAGCTCGGCGAGGGACGGCGCCATTCGGCCATCTGCAGCCGTATGCCCTTCAGCCGCGCCTCAAGCGTGAAGTAAGACGGCCAAACCCAGCAGGCGATGGCGACATTGATCTTGGCATTCTGCGCGGTGACGCCCATCTGCTCGCTTCCGCGCCAGGCCACGGGACGAAGGTAGCCATCGGTTATGTTGTTGGCCTTCAGAACCTCGGCGTGCGCGGCATTGATCTCGGCCGGAGTGAACGGAATCTTCATGTCAAGCATCCGGGCGGACTCGAACAGCCGGTCGGTGTGCTCTTCCAGCTTGAAGACCTTGCCGCCATAAGCGCGTTCGCCCTCGAACACGCTGGAGGCATAGTGCAGGGCGTGGGTGAGAACATGGACCTGGGCCTTGCGCCACGGCACAAGCGCCCCGTTGAGCCAGATAAAGCCGTCGCGATCTTCGAAACTCTGGGGCTTGGTCATGAGACCCTCCTTTGCGCACCGCTAACCTGGCCACGCTCCGATTGTTATATTATTTCGTAATGTGTACGTTATTCGTAACATTCTTATAGAATTAAGTCAAGTATACTGACGTATTATTATCTTCGGGTTCTATGCCGCCCAAGCGGAGACCGGCTACCATGGCCAAGCCGATAACCATCGTCAACCCGCGGGCCCTAAGCGACGAGGATCTCCGCGAGGCCATCGAATTGATGTTCTTTGCCTACCGCGATTTTACCGCACGCGGCGATGCCATCCTCGCCAAGGAGCATTTCGGGCGGGCCCATCATCGGGTAGTCTATTTCGTCGGGCGCCATCCCGGAATCACGGTCAGTGCGCTGCTCGCGATTCTAAGCATCACCAAACAGAGCCTCGCGCGCGTCCTCGGCCAATTGGTACGGGAAGAGTATGTCCGGCAAAAAACCGGCGCCAACGACCGCCGTCAGCGACTTCTGTACCTGACCGACAAGGGCCGCGCCCTTGAGCAGGACCTGACCTCCGAGCAACGCGCCCGGCTCACCGCCGCCTTTCGAGAGGCCGGCGCCGAAGCCGTCGCGGGGTTCCGAAAGGTCATGCTGGGCGCCATGAACCCGGAATCGCGCCGACATTTCGAATCTTCGTAGGCAGTAGCTCCCGGGGCGACGGTGAACCCCGACAATATGGGTCGGAATCCGCTACAATGGTCGCAATGCGAAGCACAGCCGCCGACCCGCCGATGGCCTACCCGCCCCACATCCTGGTGGTGGACGACGATACGCGGCTGCGGAATCTCCTGAAAAAGTTCCTCGGCGAACACGGGTATATGGTTACGGCGGCGGCCGACGCCGCTGAAGCGCGCCGGCATATGGCCACGCTGCAGTTTGATCTTATCGTGGTCGACGTGATGATGCCCGGCGAAGACGGACTCGCATTGACGCGCCACATCCGCAACAGCAGTGTCGTGCCGATCCTGATGTTGACGGCCATGGGGGAGTCGGCCCACCGGATTCACGGCCTCGAGCAAGGTGTCGACGATTACATGGCCAAGCCGTTCGAGCCCAAGGAGCTGGTGCTGCGCATCGGCTCAATCCTGCGCCGCGCGCCGCCGGTGGACGTTCCGCCCAAATCGGAACTGCGCTTAGGCGAATGCCGCTATGACGTGGCGCGCCAGCGACTCACGCGCGGCGGAACGCCGGTTCATTTGACCGTCGGCGAGGCTGAACTTCTCAAGGTTCTGGCCCAACGCGCCGGCAAACCGGTGGAGCGGGCGGCGCTATCGGGAACCGGCGGCAGCGACGGCAATCCGCGGACTATCGACGTGCAGATCACGCGCCTGCGCCGCAAGCTGGAACCCGACGCGCGCCAGCCCCGTTATCTGCAGACCGTGCGCGGCACGGGCTACATGCTGCGCACGGACCCCTAGCGCCGTGGGCGGCTCTGCCGACAAACAGATGCCTGCGCCCGAGAGTCCTGGCAGCGTGCCCCTCGCGCCGGCAGGATTGCTCCAGTGGCTCGAGCCGGGCGCGCTCGACAAGGTCATGCCGCGTACCTTGATGGCGCGCGCGAGCCTGACGATCGTTGTGCCGATGCTCCTGGTACAGCTCATCTCGACCTACGTCTTTTATGACAATCACTGGGATGCGGTGCAGCGGCGTATGGCTCTCGACCTCGCCGGAGACATCGCCGCCGCCCAGCTCTTCCTGCAAGACTTTCGGGCACCGGAGCAGCGTGCATGGCTCGCGGCGAATGCCAAACATACGCTGGGCCTGGACGTAACGCTGGCCGAGAACGCCACGCTGACACCGGGACCTCGAGTTATCGATGAGCCCAGCGATGCCACCGATGTTGTGGAAGAGGCGCTTTGGCAATCGCTGCGCCGCCCCTTCACGATCGACACGTTACGCTTTCGCAACGATCGCCTGGTGACGATTAAGGTGCAAACGCCGGACGGCGTCCTTCAGGTTCTGGTGCCGCGCGGGCGCATTTCTAGCAACAGCACCTTCGTCTTTGTCATCTGGATGGCCGGATCATCGCTGCTGCTCTTCGGCTTGGCCACGGCCTATTTGCGCGGCCAGGTCCGCGCTGTGCGCCGCCTGGCCCAGGCCGCCGACTCCTTCGGCAAGGGACGCGACGTGCCCGATTTTCCCGCCGAAGGCGCCTTTGAAGTGCGCCAAGCAGCGCGCGCCTTCAACATCATGCGCGAGCGGATTCGAAGGCAAATCGCGCAGCGCACCGACATGCTGGCCGGCGTTTCGCATGATCTGCGCACACCGTTGACGCGGATGAAGCTACATCTCGCCATGATGTCCAATCCCACGGCGGAAGACGTTTTAGCCTTGGGCGAGGACCTTAGCGAAATGGAGCGAATGCTTGAATCCTACCTCGCCTTTGCCCGCGGCGACGGGACCGAGGAAGCGACGCCCACGGATATCGCCGGGCTTCTTGAAAGCATCACCGGAAGGTTCCGCCGCGAGGGCGCGGCTGTCGCGCTCAATATGACGGAACTACCGGCGCGGGCAGCCATGAAGCCGATCGCCTTCGAGCGCTGCCTGGGCAACCTCATCGCCAACGCGGCGCGTTATGGCAAGAATGTCGCCGTGGTTGCGTCGCGAACCGGCGGCCATCTGCATATCCACATCGATGACGATGGCCCGGGGATCGCGCCCGAAAAGCGCGACGAGGCTTTTCGTGCCTTCCACCGCCTTGAGCCGTCGCGCAATCCCAGGACCGGCGGAATCGGCCTCGGGCTCACGATCGCGCGCGATATCGTTCACGGTATGGGCGGCGAAATCGCATTGGAGGAGAGTCCGGCCGGCGGCCTGCGGGCGAGTTTGCGAATTCCTCTGTGAATACCAATGTTGCTCTAGCCTGCCCGATCTTCCGCCGACGCAGTCCTGCGGAACGTCGTCATCCCCGCGAGTTTTTCGGCGCGGTTTAAGGCGCGATCGACCGCAGCCATGGTTTTGGCAAGATCGGCGCTGTCGTCGCCCATCCAGGCGTAGAGGCCGCAGGCCGCCACAAGTTTCAGACCTTTGATGCGCACGAGGCCCAAAAGACCACCGGAGGAAATGCCCGCGGCTTCGAGCATGGCGGCACACGAACGATCGAGGCGGCAAAGAAGGGCCAAGGCCGCCGCCGGATCGCGCGCCGCCCCGCCAACCACGGCCCTGGCGCCGTCGCGAGTTTGATTGAGCGCATCGAAGCGGCGCATGAGGATTTCAAATAACCGATCGCGGGGCGAGTCGGCGAGGTCGATCCGTTTCACAGGTCCCAAGGTGCGGGCGTCAATACGAGCGAGAAAGGCGAGGGCGAGATACGTCTTGCCGGGCGCCTGCAGTAAAACTTCGCCGAGCGCTATCCCGGCGCGATCCGCCACGGCGTCCATGGTCAGACGGCGCCAGCCGACGGCGGCGGCCTCCGCCAAACTAGCGTCGATGATCCGGTCCAATGCCGCAACGCCGGGTTCCTGACCCGCTCGGGTTTTCTTGCTTGCGGGTCTTTTCGCGGCAGATGTCTTGGCAGGCATAGGCACCTCCCGGACTGATCAGGTTTCACGGCTAGTGGATCGAATCTAACACTTGGTGCCCGCGTTTGACTGCGGCGATGATTTTGTTTGGGTCTTTGGTCCAGGTAAAGGGTTTTGGCTTGGCGTTGATCTCGGCGAGGAATCTGTGAATAGCGGCTTTGAGGTCCTCGATAGATCGGA